>NZ_BAABDL010000019.1:0-36107 GCF_039539605.1 Amphibacillus indicireducens
ATAACATTAATGTAATATTAAGGGGTCGTTTTTTCGATATTTATCACGAAGAATTTTTACTCTTCATAGCTGGATAAATATTGTCTAGTACTTTTTACTTTTGCTCTTTGATAAACATTCATGATATAATATCTCACATTACAAAAATGAATTTTTATCATACTTTTATTGAATGAGTATTTGGGGAATACATTCTAAAGTTGATCAGTTTAAATCATTTGAAATACGAATTAGTCAATTAAATCTGCATGATTGAGTTGACTCTCAAGATAAAATAAATTAGTTCCATGAATTCATTTACAACTTAGCGTTTACACTGGAGGAAAATAGGATGTTTAAACACACAGCAATTGGTATTGACTTAGGTACGGCAAATATTTTAGTTTATTCAAAACAAAAAGGAATCGTTTTTAACGAGCCATCAGTCGTTGCGGTTGATACACAAACAAATGACATAATCGCAATCGGACATGACGCGAAAGATATGATCGGAAAGACACCCAAAAATATCGCATCCATTCGCCCATTACGAGAAGGTGTGATTGCGGATTATGATATAGTAGCTCAAATGTTGAAAGCAATTTTGAAAAAAGCGAGCCGAAAAATCGGACGCACATTAAAAAAACCCGTTGTGATTGTCTGTTCACCCTCAGGCAGTACAGCAGTTGAAAAACGAGCAATTGAAAATGCCGTTAAAAGCTTCGGCGTCAAAGAAGTGCACTTAATTGATGAACCAATTGCTGCAGCAATCGGCGCAGGTTTACCGATTAGTGAACCGATCAGTAGTGTAATCGTTGATATTGGCGGTGGAACAAGCGAAGTTGCTATTATCTCATATGGTGGAATTGTTACATCACGGTCGATTCGTGTCGCGGGTGATAAAATGGATGAGGAAATCGTTCACTACGTCCGCCAGAAGAATAATGTTTTAATTGGCTATCAAACAGCCGAACGAATAAAAAAAGAAATTGGCTATGCACTGATTGACCATGAACCAATCTCAATTCAAGTAAGTGGACGCGATCTCGTAACGGGATTACCTAAAGAAATTACGGTCACATCTACCGAAGTTCAAAATGCAATCCGTGAATCACTTGAAAATATCGCAAGTACAATCCATGAAACATTAGAAAATTCTCCACCTGAACTAAGTGGCGATATCGTTGAATATGGTATCACATTAGCTGGTGGTGGTGCGTTACTCCGTGGGATGGAAGAATGGCTAAAAGGAGAATTATCTGTTCCGGTTAGAGTTGCAGAAGATCCGTTAAATGCAATCGCGATTGGAACAGCCGAATCAATCAAGCAGTTAAGTAAATTTAAAAAATTAAACTAATGAAAAAAGCGTTCCCTGCCAAAAGGTAGAGGAACGTTTTTTAACTTTTATAAATGAACAGTCAACACTTTTGTTTCTGCTCTTTTCACTTCTTGATCAATCAACTGATCAATTTTATTAATTTCACTTGTAATGACAAATGGTGTAATTGTATTCGCCTTGTTCGCAACATATTCAAGGTCAACTGTAACTAATGGATCACCAATTTTCACCCGATCCCCCTGCTTAATGTGCGACGTAAAACCTTTACCATCAAGGGTAACTGTATCTAATCCAATGTGGATTAAATATTCAACTCCTGCATCTGATTCAATTCCAATCGCATGCTTAGTCGGAAATAAATTAACGACTTTGCCATTTACTGGCGCAACAAATTCTCCATCTGTTGGTTCAATAGCAACCCCATCTCCCAAAAGCTTATCGGCAAAAGTAGGGTCTGGCGTGACAGAAAGGTCAACAACTTTACCATTCACTGGTGAAAAAACGTCTTCTTCAGTTACTTTTTCAGTTTTCTTAAACAGTTTTTTAAACATCGACACCCCTCCTAGATAGACTCTTGGTTAGTTATACCCCTTATCTAAGAAAATTAAGCGTCAAGTTGATTCAAAATTTTTATTAACGCATCAACTTCCTCTTTTGACAGTGTGATGCCCTTGCCCATTTTTTCATGATCTGGTGCCCAGTCTCTTAAATCATATTTTGGGTCACGGTCGTTCCACGATACTAAATTAAGCTCCTTCGTCCAACCTGTTTTTGATTTTGATACGACACCAATCTGCTTGACAATCTCATAATTTACTTTCGCCATTTAGATCTACCTCTCTTTTGTAATTAAATTTTTTAGATAAAATTCTACAATGACCAATTTTTTAACGAATCAATCGTATGTGTCGGTTGGATTTCGATTGTTTTAAGGTCTTCACGCGTCGTCACACCTGTCGTGACAAGGAGCGAGTCGATTCCAGCGTTAATGCCTGCTAAAATATCAGTCGCATAGTTATCACCAACCATAAGGGTTTCTTCTTTACTTGTTCCTAGCACCTCAAGCGCTTGATTGACAATGATTGATGCTGGTTTACCGATAAATTTAGGCTCCACACCAGTTGTGACCGATAAAACAGAAATCAATGATCCGGCTCCAGGTAAGAAACCTCGCTCAGACGGTAACGCAACGTCACCATTTGTCGCAACAAATTTCGCCCCATCCCGAATCGCCAACGCACCTATGGTTAACTTTTCATATGTTATCTCTCGATCAAGTCCCATGACAACATAATCGACCTCCTTTTCTGAGATCGTCAGTCCAACCTCTTTGATCGCATCGATTAAACCAACTTCGCCGATAGGAAAAACGCTCGCTCCAGGGTCTTGAGTTGCAATATAACTTGCCGTCGCCATACTCGTTGTGAAGACATGCTCTTCCTCAGCTGGTACGCCCATTCCCCTTAACGTCTCAGCTACGTCACGAGGATGTTTTGTCGAATTATTTGTTAAAAATAAATATGGTACGCCTTGTTGATGTAATTGTTTCACAAAATCAACTGCTTCTTGAATTTTTTCCGTTCCATTATACATTGTGCCATCTAGGTCAATTAAATAGCCTTGGTATTTTTTCATCGATGATTTCCCCCTAAGATTAATTGTAAAACTATTTGTTATTTTCTGAAAACATGATAATATAGTACATAACTAACATTGACTAGCAACTCATTCGGATTAAAAGTCCAAATTTATTTATTTAAAACAATGAAAGTGATATGTTATCTATAGGGAATGATAACATATTCTTTTTAAATTTTATATTAAAGAGAGGTAATACAATTCAATGACAGATCAAATGCCTAAAGCCATATTCGTTATTTTCGGTGCTACGGGGGACTTAGCCAATCGAAAATTGTATCCATCACTATACCGTCTATACCGTAATAAAAAACTATCCGATCAATTTGCTGTTGTCGGCGTTGCTAGGCGTCCACTCACAAATGACGATTTCCGTAATAACATTAAGAAATCGATTAAGGAATTTACAGATGACGCGATCGATCATGATGAGTTTGCATCACATTTTTATTACAATCCTTTTGATGCACAAAATTTACCTGAATACAAAAAGCTGAATGATTTTATTAATGAGCTTGATCAAAAGCATCAAACCGATGGTAATCGCATTTTTTACATGGCGATGGCACCAAACTTTTTCGGACCAATTGCAGCCAACTTAAAATCAGAAGGTCTAACCGATAATCATGGGTTTACGCGCCTAATTATTGAAAAGCCATTTGGCCATAACCAAGAAACTGCAGAACAATTGAACGAGCAAATTGGTCAAGCTTTTGCAGAAAACCAAATTTACCGGATCGATCATTATTTAGGTAAGCAAATGGTACAAAATATCGAAATTGTTCGATTCGCTAACGCACTTTTTGAACCATTATGGAATAACCAATACATTTCTAACGTTCAGATCACATCGACTGAAGTACTTGGTGTAGAAGAACGCGGAAAGTATTATGATGCAAGCGGTGCGCTCCGTGATATGGTCCAAAATCACATACTTCAAATGGTATCACTAGTCGCGATGGAACCACCAGCAAAGCTGAATCCAAATGAAGTCCGCTACGAGAAAACAAAAGTTTTACGGAGCTTAAGAAAGCTTGAAGCTGCTGAAGTTAATCAATATTTCGTTCGAGGCCAATACGACGTAGGTGAAATTAACGGTGAACCTGTTGATCGTTATCGCGATAGTAGTGGCGTTGCGGAAAATTCAAACACTGAAACATTTGTAGCCGCAAAATTGATGATCGATAATTTCAGATGGGCGGGCGTCCCATTCTATATCCGGACAGGAAAACGAATGAAAAAGAAATCAACTGAAATTGTCATTCAGTTCAAAGACTTACCGATCAACTTGTATAAAGAAAAAGGCGATACGATTGATCCAAACTTATTGGTGATTCGGATTCAACCAGACGAAGGCATCAGCCTCCACCTTAATGCGAAGAAAACAGATTACGATACGGTGAGTACGCCGATTACGATGCATTACAACAAATCAGACGAAGGAATCGAAGACTTAGAGGCATACGAAGTTTTACTAAATGATTGCCTGAATGGAGATTCAACGAGTTTCGTTCACTCAGATGAAGTGTCATTATCATGGAACTTTATCGATCGAATTACCGATGTATGGGAAAAAGAGCAAGCCGATTTTCCAAACTATGCTTCAGGTACAAACGGTCCACGCGCAGCAGATGAGTTATTAGAAAAAGACGGGTTCCACTGGTGGGACGTTCAATAATTGAATAAGATAAGGAGCTAAATGAGATCAGCTCCTTATTTTTTTATGTGGATTGGGATTGCTCTCAAGTTCGGTGATTTGTTCTCAAGTTGGACGAAATGCTCTCAAGTTAAGCGATTTGTTCTCAAGTTAGACAAAATGCTCTCAAGTTAAGCGATTTGTTCTCAAGTTAGATGAAATACTCTCAAGTCAGACGATTTGCTCTCAAGTTAGGCGATTTGTTCTCAAGTTGGACAAAATGCTCTCAAGTTAAGCGATTTGTTCTCAAGTTAGACGATTTGCTCTCAAGTTGGACAAAATGCAGACAAGTTCTACAAAATACAGACGAGTCGAGCAATTTGCAGACAAATACTAAACAAAAATCACGATATAAAGCTACTATATAGCAGCCTCATATCGTGACAATAATTTTTAACAAAACTTCACCACCAACATTGCTTAATCTACAATATTAATCAGGGTTAACTTCAGCAACTAATCGACCAGAAACCTCGCCTTTTTTCAATTTTTCCAGTCCTTTTCCAATATCTTCGAAAGGAATCGTTGTAATCTCTGGTTTTAGATCTCCTGCTTGGAAGAAATCATAAACACTAGCGATATCCTTAGCATTACCACCGTTACTTCCTCTAATGGTTAACTCTTTCAAAATAACGTTGTTAACATTTAAATCAAGAGTCGTGTTACTCATTCCAGCTAAAACAATCGTTCCACGGAATGCACTTGCTTCAAGACATGATTCAAATGAACTCTTAAATCCAGCGAAGTCAACAATGACGTCTAATTCTTTATCAGCAAATTCCGCGATATCTTTCGCCACACCATGTGCACCAGATTTTCTCGCAAATTCACGTGCATGTTCAGCAATATCAGCTGCGTAAACTTCACAACCAGTGGCAAGTGCCATTTGCAATGCAAATTGACCTAATCCGCCAATACCAACAATCCCAACTTTATCACCTTTTTTAGCTTATCCAACTTCAAATAAGGCCCGGTGAGAAGTCATACCAGCATCTGTGGCAGCAGCTCCTTCGATGAATGAAACGCCTTCTGGAATTCTGATCAGTTGGTTAGCAGGGACAGATAATTTTGTTGCGTAACCACCGTCTCGTTGGTAACCAATTGTTGCTTTTGTTTCAGGGTTGATTGGAACAACACCAACACGATCGCCAATTTCAAAGCCAGTAACTCCTTCTCCTAGTTCACTAACAACTCCTGCGGCTTCATGGCCGAAAATAAGTGGAGCTTCTGTAATGATTTCCATCCATGATGCTTCTTCCAGTGCTCCAACATCTGAGTGACACAATCCAGCTGCCTTCACATCTAAAACAACTTCACCTTTCGCTGGCTTTGGATCTTCCTTCTCAATCAATTTTGGAGCTACCCCTGTTTTTGTAAATAACCAACCTCTCATATCAATCTCTCCTTTTTATTTTTCTATCACATAACTATGTTAACACATTCACATGAAAAATTGTTGTTACATGTCCTTTCGTTCTTTCTTACAGTTCGTCTTTCTCCCATTCCTCTTGCATGACTGGTTCTTTGTTCGGCAAATTCCCGCGCATTGGGAATTCAGTTTTTGGCATTAATAACGTTTCTTTGTAATCCATCAAGAAAAACCTCCTTAGTATTTAAATTTTTTCAATATTTTTTAAGCTGTAAGACAATCAACAATAATTGTAAGACTTCGCAAGTAAAAATCTTCTGCACTCTAAAGAATAAGAGCTATTCGTCAGAAATCCACTTCTGAATCGATGTGATCTACAACAAATAAGAGCTATTCGTCAGAGATCCACTTCTGAATCGATGAGATCTCTAACGAATACAAGCTAATCGTCGGGTAACTCACTTAAAATCGCCTTGGTATCCAAAGCTTAGTCACAAGTCGTCAAGTATTGCTCATAAAGATCCTTAGATAACTGACAAGCACAAAGCTATCCCCAACTAACGAATTTTATAATTTCCTAAACAACAAAAAAACACGACCCACAAATAGTGAGCCGTGCTTAATTTAAATTATTCCATCCACTCTGTATGGAATATTCCTTCTTTATCCACTCGCTCATAAGTATGAGCTCCGAAATAATCGCGTTGTGCCTGGATTAGATTCGCAGGCAATGTCGCTGTTCTGTAGCTATCATAATACGCTAAAGCACTCGCAAAACCTGGAACCGGAATCCCACGCTCCATCGCAATCGCTAAAACTTTTCGCAATGATGTTTGATATTTTTCAACGATCTCTTTAAAGTACTCATCAAGCATAAGGTTCGCAATCTCCGGATCACGATCATAAGCATCTTTAATGTTTTGTAAGAATCGTGCACGGATAATACAGCCACCGCGCCAAATCATCGCAATCTGACCATAATCAAGATTCCAATCATATTCCTCAGATGCTGCTCTCATTTGGGCAAAACCTTGTGCGTATGAGGTAATCTTACTCATATAAAGTGCTTCACGAATCGCTTCGATCAACTCATCTTTATCACCTTCATACGGTGTATCCTGAGCTGACGGGCCACTTAAAACTTCACTTGCCTTGACACGTTCGTCTTTCAACGCTGAAATAAAGCGAGCAAATACAGATTCAGTTACAACAGGTAATGGCACACCAAGATCTAGCGCACTCTGACTCGTCCACTTTCCAGTTCCTTTTTGACCAGCTTTATCAAGAATAACGTCAACCATCGGCTTGCCAGTTTCATCATCTATCTTTGTGAAAATATCTGCGGTAATTTCGATTAAATAACTATCAAGTTCGCCTTTATTCCACTCAGCAAAAACTTGATGCAATTCATCTGCAGACAAACCAAGAATATGTTTTAACATAAAGTAAGCTTCACTAATTAACTGCATATCACCATATTCAATCCCGTTATGTACCATTTTAACATAGTGCCCCGCACCATTTGGTCCAATATAAGTCACACACGGATCGCCTTCTACTTTTGCTGAAATCGCTTCGAAAATAGGTGCTACATGTTTGTAAGCTTCTGCTTGTCCACCAGGCATAATCGATGGGCCTAATAATGCACCTTCTTCACCACCGGAAACACCAGTCCCGATAAAATGAATCCCTGATTCATCTAACTCTTTATTACGACGAATCGTATCACGATAATAGGTATTACCACCATCAATTAAAATATCTCCATCATCTAACAATGGTTTTAGCGCTTCAATTGTCGCATCAGTTGCAAAACCAGCTTGTACCATTAACATGATTTTTCGTGGCTTTTCCAACGAATCAACAAATTCTTCAATCGTTTTTGTACCTAAAAAATTCTTTCCTTTTGCTTCATTATTCATAAAGTCTTCTGTCCGTTGGTAGGTTCTGTTAAAAACTGCAACAGAATAACCTCTACTTTCGACATTTAAGGCAAGGTTTTTCCCCATAACAGCTAATCCGATCACACCAAACTGTTGCTTAGTCATATTTAATAAACTCCTTTTTTCAATAGAATTCTCATTTTATCATACTTTGAAAAAGCCAAAATCGCAACTTTTTCTAATTTAACAAAAAAGCCTATAAAGATAACTTATAACAGTTTTGATAAGGATGCAAATGAATTTTTGTAAAATTCGATTATTTCTAATTAATTACTTCCTAAAACAAACTTTTCAATCGCAACTGCGACTCCGTTCACGTCATAAGAAACTGTTTCCCAATCAGCAACTTCTTTAACAGTATCTTGAGCATTCCCCATCGCCACACCAATGCCAGCTGCTTCAATCATTTTTAAATCATTAATACTATCACCGACTGCCATCACTTGATCAAAACTAAGCGCCAACCTATCGAGTAAATATTCAATCGCACTGGCTTTATGAACTCCTTTTGGATTCAACTCCATATTCGTTAAACTTGAATTACTTAATTCTACAGAATCCATTTGAGAAAATTGTCGGATCATTTCGTCTCTAACGTGATCATCTTCAACGTTAAAGCCCATCTTCAACCACTCTCTATCTAAATAGTCTGCGGGTAATTCATTGCGAAAGATTTGATCATTGGAAACAAACCAAGAAAAGACTGAATACTGACTTTGAATCTCGATAATTTGTTTAACTGTTTCCTGATCTAGTGGATGTCGATGGAGCAACTCACCTTCAGTTGTCCAAATTTCGCCACCATTAACATTAATCATATAGCGAACACCAAGCTGCTGACCAATCTTCAAGCTTGTTGCTCGACTACGACCAGTAGCAATAACAACCTCAACTCCAGCATCTTGTGCGCTTTTTATCGCCATCAGATTTTCCTTAGAAATTAAATCTTCGCCATACTTAACTAATGTACCGTCTAAATCTAAAGCGATTAACTTTATCTCTTTACTCAAAAAAATCCCCCTCTCATCTCTAACTAAATGATAGCATGACGATTGAATAAGGGGAAATGAAAGGAGTCATCTACCGTTGCTTGGTTAAATGCTTAGCTTCTTTTGTAGTTCTTTTACTTTACGTGAAGAGATTAAGCAAATATGATCATTAGCTAAAGTTAGCTTTCGCTCTTTGGTATCTATTTCCCGCACATAATCTAAATTGATCAGAAAGCTCTTGTGACACCGATAGAATCGCTGATCAATTTCTTCATAGGTTTTTAATCTCCCGTAAAATTCATAGACACCACTTACTTCGTGTAAAATCAGTTTATGCTCTTGTGTAGACGTTTCAAAATAATAAATGTCGTCATAACGTACATTTTTAATACGCTCACCAATTTTTATCTGTATGTAAGATATCTCTGATTGATTACCAATTTTTCTATATATATTGAATGCTTCTTTCAGTGCCTCTTCAATCTCAATGGTAAGCTGATCGTATCCCGCACTTTTAACAATAAAGTCAAGCGCAGCTAATTTATATTTAAATGTGAGTTTAAGTCTGTCTGCATGCATTGAGATAAAAATAATTTGAGCCAATGGGTCATGTTCCCTGATGATACGCGCTAATTCCATCCCTGTAATCGCTGAACCAAGTTCAATATCTAGAAAGTAACAATCCGCACGTTGATCTTTCAAATATGCTAAAACGCGATTAGGATCTGACGTGCTTAAGGCGATTTTAATACTCGGTTCATGAAACGTTGCATATTCCGAAATTGTTTTTTGTAAAAATTCACGTTGCTCTACTTCATCTTCACAAATAACAACATTCATGATAAAACTCCCCCTCGACCACCTTTTTTAAAATCTGTCATGATCAAGTACTGATCGTTTTGAACAGATGGATGAACGTATTCTAGCGGATAAATCGATAGCTCATGAATAAAAAAGCTGCGCTCAATTCGCGTATTCATCGTTACATTAGGATGATTCGCTAAAATTTCACGAACTGTTGCTAAGCCCGTACCACGATGATTTGACTTCGTTGAATAATTACGCTCAAAAACTCGATTAATATCTAGTAATTCTTTACGAACTAGGTTTTCTAAGATAATAAGCACTGAATGATCACTTTTCTTAATTAATGCAAGATTAAGTTTCGGATGCTCAACCTCTATACTTGCTTCAATCGCATTATCAAGCAAAATTCCAATCACACGCGTAAGATCAATCACGTCGATCTCAATTTTCTGAATCAGTTCAGGAACCTCAATATTCATTTCAATATTATACTCATCCGCAATTAATATCTTTGTTGCAATTAATCCTTTAAGCTCAATTAACTCAAGCTTGTCTAATTGATTATATAAATAATTGCTTCTCAACGTCTGCTCTTCAACCTTAACAATCCGTTCGTTAAAATATGTCTGCAAACCTGGTAGATCATTATGATTGATGTACCCCTTCATTGTTAATAAAATATTTTGATAATCGTGACGAAACTTTTGCATATTATCATTAATACGCTCTAGAGACTCCATATAGTCTAGTAATTGTTGATGTTCAATTTCCTTTTGTCTTAAGCGATTTTCCTTCTTAACTGTTCTAATTAAAATCAGTGATAATAATAACATCATAAGAAAATAAATGGCTTCAATAATTAAATTGAACAGAACAAATGAATATAGATTTTTACTAACAGAAATAAACAGATTAATATATAAGACACCAACTGTCACAATCGAAATTGCTGTTAAAATTAATCGGCTGACAATTGTAATAAAAATAGGCTTCCAAACCTTCTCGATAAAAAGCTTGTACAGACAAATAAAAATAGCGAAAAACAGTAAAAATATTACTGTACTAACTAAAATACTTGACGGATTTATTTTTATGAAAAAAGAAAATAAAGAAATTTCCGCTAGATTTAGAGCCACAATCGCGGCAATGCCCAGCACCGTTACATCTAAAATTGCTCTAACATTTCTAGTGAAGCGATAAAACAAAATTGCTGATGATAATAAAAGATATAAGATACCAAATGGAGAAGACCAATATTTATACAAATAAATAGCTGGTATGATTACGAGCACAAACTGGACAATTATTTTTTTAAAAGTTGGGCGAATCTCCAAAGTTATAAAGAGACTCCCAGAGATTGAGAACAGTTGAAGGATGAAAACTGGAAGCGAATACACAATCATGAAC
Organism: Amphibacillus indicireducens; assembly: GCF_039539605.1. Lineage (NCBI taxonomy): Bacteria > Bacillati > Bacillota > Bacilli > Caryophanales > Bacillaceae > Amphibacillus > Amphibacillus indicireducens. The sequence continues at coordinate 11,168 of NZ_BAABDL010000019.1, forward strand.
GGCACCAACCTTTTTAATCACTTATGTTAATTATAACATTATTACCTATATAATGGGTGGCTCATTTGATAAAAACAACCCTGTCTGTGAATTTTATCACCTCACAGGGTTGCCTCACCGACTATTCAATTAAAATTCGGTTAACGACCGGATGCATTGAAACAACGAGATACACTTGATCTCTCTCAATTGCTTCCGTTTGAATTGGCTGTACGATATCTGATGGACTATAAAAATAAGGTAAGTTAAAATCCATTTCAGAATTCGGACGTAACCGAAATCCATCCGTCACCCCATATTCCAATTCAGGATTAGCAACCAAGTAAAGCATATTGCTAATCTGCAGGACAAAATCAGTCCCGTATAAATTATAATGTAAAAAATTAATCCCGCTATGCTCCATCGGATCCTCTGTTTTATTCGTGTTTTTAACTGTAATATTCAAATCATAAACCATTTCTGGATAAAAGGTGTCACCCTCTTCAAATAACGGAGCTTCTTCATCATCAATATAATTGTACTTTTCTAGAAAGTCTTCATAAGGTAAAATTTCCGCTTGATTAACAATTACACTATATCCTTTCATATTTTCAAAATTATCGAGAAAAACGTTATCTCCTATCGCCACCTCTTCCCCGATCGTATAATTATTAACTGGCGGTAAGTCAACAGCTTGATTTACATGCCAAATTCGCAACCCAATGCCGATAAGTAAAACGATACTTAAAGTCGAAAATATGATCCTTTTCATGCCTGTTTGACCTCCCTCGTCGTTTTAACAAGAGTACCTTCTTCTAAATAATAAATCTCATCTGCTAATTCATCGAGAATATCTGCATCGTGACAAGCGATAATCACGACGGCTCCACGTTCTTTCTCATGACGAACAATTTCTTTAACCAACTCTACACCACTCGTATCCAACGAGTTTGTCGGTTCATCTAAAATAACAATGTCTGGCTGTTCCATAATCGCCCCTGCAATACCAAGACGCTGCTTCATACCGAGTGAATATTTTTTATACTTTTTCTTAGCACTTTCCTCATTTAATCCAACAAATTTTAATGTTTGATTAATTTGATCATCGTCTATTTGATCACGAATAGAAGCAAGCATTTTCAAATTTTGAAAACCGGAATAACTATCGAGGAAAGCTGGATTTTCTAGTAGAATACCAATGCTCTCTGGGAAGGTAATCTCTTTTCCTAGCAATTTATCATCAATTTTTATCGTCCCGCCGGTTGGTAATATTAATCCTGCAATCAAGCGCATGAGCATCGTCTTCCCTGAACCATTGATCCCACGCAATCCCGCCACCCGATCAGATGAAAGCGTCATTGAAATATCATCAATCACGGTGACTCCTCTAATCTTTTTCGAAACATTTTTAAGTTCAACTATCGTCATATCGATCCCTCATTTCTAGATTATATTTTATTCTTCATCTAAAATATCATAACGTTTAAAGTAAAAGCTCCCGATCAGAAAAGCTAAGGTCATAATAAGCGCACTTAACATCACTCCAGTAGTCGCTTGAAGTCCATTTTCAATGACATACTCACTTCGGATGGGCATAGCATAGTTTCCTATTAAAAAAGGATTCAGAAAATAAGCAGAAGCAAGCAAAATAACAGCCATCATTCCAAAGCTATACAGTGGCTTAATAAATAGCCCTAGCGTCATTTGTACTAGATTAAGTACAATTGAAATAAACATTGGCATCAAGAGAATGACAGATGCGAGATAGGATGGAAATGTATCAAACGGGCTCCCTGCATCTAATAAATCATTAACAAACATTGGCGTGATCTCTAATGATATTGGTTCATTTGCAGCTAGACAAAAAATAATGATCGTTAAGAAGATTGAGATATAGCAGGTAAGCACATAACTGATATTCCAAATACTTTTAGATAACCACCATGCCAGCCGCCCCTTTGTTCGAACGAGCACATTTAATCCTAAAGATGACAGATCACGATGAGGGTAGTAGAGCGTACTGTACAAAATAAATAAATGAATCAATATCCATTTGATTGGAAATATAAATTCTTCTGTAATCGATGGCGTATACTCCTTAATACCAGCAAAAATATAAAATAAATAATCCATCCAAGTCCCAGACGGTGTCAGTGGATCAACCATATACACAATATCTTTGCGTAAATAGAAGTCAAGACAGAAAGCAAGAGTCATTAAAATAATGATCATCAGTTTTAGCCCACCAACCCGAAAGCCATTTTTTAAATCATACTTTAATAGTTTATAAAAGTTCACGTTTACCACCTAATCTCATCGTTAATCCAAATGTTAAGATAAAGAACAATAATCCTTGCCCAATTATGATCCATACATTAGCTGGATTAATAATGGGTGTTGAATGTAAATAGTTAAGGGGTGAGATTTCATAATAATACTTATAAGCTAAAAATGTTCGACTGTAGTGTAATACCAAAATCAGAAAAAAAGGAACCAAAATAACAGCAATTCGATTTTTGACAAAAAGAGAAACTGTTAAACTCATCGTTGCAAATAATCCTGCAAAGATAAAGTCAAGTATCAAATATAATATGACAAACCAAACTGGATTGGTATAGTAAAGCTGTGACCAAAGTGAACCATGATAGACACTATGATACATTGTGTACATTGTTGATGGTGTTACAGCAGGTATAAAACATGCTACCACGACAAAATTAATCAAGAGTGGGATTAGAATAACAAGCCCACCTGCAATGAAAGTTGCAATATACTTGGCTAAAAAGTATTCTGTTTTGCTGCTTCGCGTGACTACCGTCTTCACGTAGCCTGATCTATTTTCAATAAAATAAGACCAACCATAAGGAAGTGCAGCGATAAGTGGCATTAAAGTGAAAAATAAGGTAAATCCGAGAGTAGTGGCCTCTCCACCTATCCAATGGTTAAATAACGATAAAGCCTGTATCAATTGATTGCCACCCATTCTACTAAGACCTCTCAGGGAGTAATAATATAAATCAATCATATACCAAGCACTGAATAAGGCAAAAAGCAAAGCAATAATCAACGTCGTTATAAAAAATTTATTTTTAAGTGCTTTGGCTAATTCAACTTTTAACAACTGCTTAAATGTACTAGTCACCCATAATCACTTCCCCATTCTCTGTTAATTGAAAATACAATTGGTTTTCTATGTGGCCACTATAACCAATGATGTAATAGAGTGGCTCTACGTTCAATTGATCTGCTGGAACCAACCAGCCGACTGTCACCTCAACTTCTTCACCATGAGCTAATAAAAATTGATAATAACCTTTGGGATCATCTTCTATTGGTGTATGACCACCAAAGTAACTCGCTTCAATAGTAAACGGACCATTTGGATCTTCAATACCCTCTTTAAATCCGATTAAGTATTCAATAAATAGCAATGGTATATCGCGGTCAGAATCTGCTTCTGTGCTATACTCAAAGTCTGTTTTCAAGGCATAATCTGTATAATCGATATTTTTTATCGTGACATCAACAGTTACGAGTTTATAGTGTTCATCAATAGAACCATCCTCACCTATATAATGATAGCCAAGTAAATCAAAGTCTGTCTTCTTCAAATCTACTTCATTACTATTCTCTGATATCTGAACAGCGTTGAGTGTATAGTCAACCGTCCCAAGATCATTTATAAAAGAAATCGTATCGCCAATAAAATACAGCACATCTTCAGCATTCTCCGCTCCCTGGTCTTCTACTGGTTGTTCTGGAATCTTCGCTTCATTCTGATACATTTCTTCATCCTCATTATTCAACTGATTTCTAATCGAATCTTCAAACTCTCGATATGAACAGGCAACTAACAAAGTAACCATTAAACAAAGAAAAAGCGAAGGTATTATTTTCTTTAAATTCATCGCACACTCCCCCTTGTCAGAATGTCTATTAGCTAGGGAAAGAAGTAGTATTAAATGCTACTTCTCTCCCGATCAAAATAGTTAGTTTAAACGCGGATATGTGCCTACACTGTCAGGACTCCATTTACCCGCAACTGCCCCAGCTACATCATGTCGATAAAAGCTTAGTCTAGCACTGCGACCACCATTTTCATAAACTAATTGTCTAACTAACCATTGACCTCGACGTGCAACTTGTCTACCCCCAATCGTTTCATTTGTCCAATAATTTGAACCCGAACCTGAGGATGGACGATACCCTTCCACCTGCAAATAAACATTTTGAGCTGGTGCTTGCTCAATATTCACATACGTAGATGTGGCGTTTTTTTTGCCCTAGCTGGCGTACGTTTAGCATCGTTATGCGTAGTTAGGTTAAAGCGATAAGTTGTGTCATTGTGGTTTGATGCTAATGTTTCATTTGGTACGATTGCGAGAATCATGATGACTGAAAAGACAACTGTTACAATTTTATTCAACATTTTAATTCTCCTCACTTTAATGTTTTTACTCATGAGTAATTGGCGGTTAACCTACTTATACACTACCATGATTTTTAATAAAATAGTTAAAAATATCGCAAACGATTGCATTTTGATCGTGAACGTTAAAAATGATATGTGAATAATTAAATACTAAGTGATGTCAAACTAAGTTAGCTGCATCATTATTCACAACTATAGGATAAGTTTATCCAAAAACAAAAACTTAAAGAAACCGATTGCGTGATTTTTTCTCAATAATCAGTTTGTTTGTCCAATCTCATATTGACGATATTAGCCAAACGATTTTACGATGATGATTGTTGATCTGACTGAACAAAATCAACTAGAAGAATTGTTAGCGGACTTTGAAGAGATTGAAAAAGATATGCATCTTAAGATTAGCATTCAGCTATTCACGATAAACAATTTCTCCTTCTGATATGATATAGAAATATTGATAGTCTTCTGCGCGACCTGGTGAACCACTTATATAATACAACGACTCTTCATTTAATTGATCAATCGGGACAAACCAACCAACTGTTGCTTCAACTTCTTCACCATGATCTAACTGAAATTGAGAATAATCATTCCATAGATCCTGTTCAATTGGAGGATGTTCACTAAAGTAAGAGTGCTCAATTGTAAAAGGACCATTTGGATCCTCAATATCATCTTTAAAACCTACTCTTCCTTCAATATACAAAATTGGTTTATCACGTTCAAGATTAGGATCAGTCCTCAATTCATAGTCAGTATAGTTTATATTTTTGACTGTAACATCAACTGTGACTAATTTATAACCACTCTCAACATCACCATTATCTTCGATTGGATTTTGTCTGAAAAAACCCACTTTGTCCAAGCCTACTTCATTAATGTTTTCTGAAATTTGAACGTCATTAAGCGTGTACTCAACACCGCCTCTTGCTATCGTATCACCAATAAAAAATAGAATATCTTCTTCTCCATCCGTTTCTTCCTCTACTACTTCTTCTGTTTGTTCAGGTACCGTGGCTTCATTCACATGTGTGTCTTCATCATTATTCAGCTCTTGTCTAAGTGAATCTTCAAATTCGCGGTATGAACAAGCTGTTAACAGACTGAATATTAAACACAGAAAAAGTACGCCTTTTGTTCGTTTAAAATTCACAGAATTAGCCCCTTTCTCAATTAATCACGATACACAATTTCTCCCTCAGATATAATGTAGAAATATTGTTGATCTTCTGCACGACCTGGAGAACCATTTATATAATATAATGGCTCTTCATTTAATTGATCAATCGGGACAAACCAACCAACCGTTGCTTTAACTTCTTCATCATGATCTAACTGAAATTGAGAATAATCATTCCATAGATCCTGTTCAATTGGAGGATGTTCACTAAAGTAAGAGTGCTCAATTGTAAAAGGACCATTTGGATCCTCAATATCATCTTTAAAACCTACTCTTCCTTCAATATACAAAATTGGTTTATCACGTTCAAGATTAGGATCAATACTCAAATCATAGTCAGTATAACTGATGTTCTTTACGGTAATATCAACAGTTACTAATTTATAACCACTCTCAATATCACCGTTATCTTCAATTTGATCTTGCCAAAAAAAGTCTACTTTATCCAAGCCTACTTCATTGATGTTTTTCAAAATGTGAACATCATTAAGCGTATACTCAACACCATCTCTTGCGATTGTATCGCCAATAAAAAACAGACCATCATCATCTTTTTCATCTTCAGCTGGTTGTTCAGGTACAATGGCTTCATTCACATGCACATCTTCATCATTATTCAGCTCCTGTTTAAGTGAATCTTCAAACTCTCGATATGAACAAGCTGTTAACAGACTGAATATTAAACACAGAAAAAGTACGCCTTTTGTTCGTTTAAAATTCACAGAAATAGCCCCTTTCTCAATTAATCACGATACACAATTTCTCCTTCAGATATAATGTAGAAATATTGTTGATCTTCTGATCGACCAGCATAACCATTTATATAATATAATGGCTCTTCATTTAATTGATCTATCGGGACAAACCAGCCAACTGTGGCATCGACCTCTTCACCATGATCTAATAAAAACTGTGAATAATCGTTCCACTGATCCTGTTCAATTGGTGGATGCTCACTAAAATAAGAAGATTCAATTGTAAACGGACCGTTTGGATCTTCAAGTTCATCTTTAAAACCGATTAAATACTCAATAAATAAATTCGGTTTATCACGTTCAAGATCAGGATTAGTCCTCAATTCATAGTCAGTATAGTTTATATTTTTGACTGTAACATCAACTGTAACTAATTTATAACCACTCTCTATATCACCGTTATCTTCGATTCGGGTTCGTCTGAAAAAGTCTACTTTATCCAAGCCTACTTCATTGATGTTTTTCGAAATGTGAACATCATTAAGCGTATATTCAACCCCGCCTCTTGCGATTGTATCACCAATAAAAAACAGACCATCATCTTCTTCGTCTCCAGCTGGTTGTTCAGGTACAATGGCTTCATTCACATGCACATCTTCATCATGATTCAGCTCTCGTTTAAGTGAATCTTCAAACTCTCGATATGAACAAGCTGTTAACAGACTGAATATTAAACACAGAAAAAGTACGCCTTTTGTTCGTTTTAAATTCACAGAAATAGCCCCTTTCTCAATTAATCACGATACACAATTTCTCCTTCAGATATAATGTAGAAATATTGTTGATCTTCAGCACGACCTTCAGATCCATTTAAATAATACAGTGGCTCTTCATTTAATTGATCTATCGGGACAAGCCAGCCAACTGTTACTTCGACCTCTTCACCATGACCTAATAAAAACTGCCGATAATCTTTCCCTAGGTTTTGATCAAATGGAGCATGATGACTAAAGTAAGATAACTCTATAGTAAAAGGACCGTTTGGATCTTCAAGATCATCTTTAAAACCAATTAAAGACTCAATAAATAAATTCGGTTTATCACGTTCAAGATCAGGATTAGTCCTCAATTCATAGTCAGTATAGTTTATATTTTTGATTGTAACATCAACAGTTACTAGCTGATGATTATCATTAATAGAGCCATCGTCGTTTACTAAAGGATAACCAAGTGAATTAAATTCCTCTTTATCCAAGCCTACTTCATTGATGTTTTTCGAAATGTGAACATCATTAAGCGTATACTCAACACCGCCTCTTGCGATTGTATCGCCAATAAAAAACAGACCATCATCCTCTTCGTCTTCAGCTGGTTGTTCAGGTACAATGGCTTCATTCACATGCATATCCTCATCATGATTCAGCTCCTGTTTAAGTGAATCTTCGAACTCCCTGTATGAACAAGCTGTTAACAGACTGAATATTAAACACAGGTAAATGACTGTACTTTTTTTATTTAAATTCATTACTCACTTCTCCCATCGCCTTTTATATGTATAGAAAGAAGCAGAGTGGAGTAAACTCTACTTCTTTCTTAAAAACAGATAAGAAATTAGTTTAATCTTGGATATGTGCCAACACTGTCAGGACTCCATTTCCCTTTAACTGTTCCTGTCCCCCCATGGCGGTCAAATCTTAGTCTTGCACTACGTCCACCATTTTCATAGACTAATTGTCTAACTAACCATTGACCGCGACCAGCTGTTTGGCGTCCACCGATCGTTTCATTCGTCCAGACATTGGTACCTGAACCTGAAGACGGGCGAAAGCCTTGAACTTGTAAATTAATATAGGCTGAAGGAAGCTGTTCAATATTCACATACGTTGATGTTGTATTTTTCTTTGCACGGCCTTTTGTCGTTCCATGATTGTTTGATGCTTCGATATAAAATTGAAAAGGTTCGTCCTCATGATTTGATGCTAATATTTCATTTGGTACGATTGTGAGAATCATGATGACTGAAAAGACAAGTGTTGTAATTTTCTTCAACATTTTAAATTCTCCTCACTTTAATGTTTTTATTCATGAGTAATTGGCGGTTAACCTACTTATACACTACCATGATTTTTAATAAAATAGTTAAAAATATCGCAAACGATTGCATTTTGATCGTGAACGTATGATTTTTGATAATTTGACTGTTAAAAGCTGATTTTTCAAATATAAGTGTATAGAAAAGTATGGAGTCACTAATGAAGATTATCAAAGTTAAACCTAGGTAATCATAGGAAAAATCATATGTAAATTTGTGTTTTCTTCTACTTTTAATTTAATCATAATGAAATACCTTAATAAAATCCTCAGCAAAATAAATAGACAGTTTTAGAAGGAATTTTAAACAAATAAAGAAACCGATTGCCTAATAAAATTAATTTATTCACATTGTTTATAACTAGAAATATTGTAAACCATTATTTTAAAGCGACTTAAAAGATACCTTTCTAACCTAGAATTAAAATCCTGTTTAATGTTAAAATATTGTGAATCTTTTCTCAATAATCTGATTTTGTGCGATTCTCTTATTGACGATTCAGCTAAATACTGTTACGATTTTTATGATAACTAAAAAGCTGCGATGAAGATTATGGGTGACACTATAATTGGAGCAACTTCTGGAGAGCTCGCTTTGGCGACACCGAAGGATTCACAATCTCAGGTAGAAGGACAGAAGACAACGAAATCAAATCGATTTTATTGTTGACACTGGGATGGGAGCTGAAACTCCGATCTTTTTTATTTTTAAAAATATATAACGAGGTGAAGAGGATGCAAAAACGTGCAGTCGTAACGGTTGTAGGGAAAGATCAAGTGGGCATTATTGCTCGTGTTACAAATGTACTAGCGGAATATAACATGAACATCCATGATATTAGTCAAACGATTTTACAAGACTATTTTACGATGATGATGATTGTTAATATTGCAGAGCAAGATCAATTAGAACATGTATTGGCAGCGTTTGAGAAAATTGAAGAAGAGATGAATCTGAGTATTAGCATTCAGCTTGAAGATGTTTTTCAAGCGATGCATCGGATTTAAGGGGGGATATTGATGGCAATCGCTCATAGTGAAATTCAAGAAACGATTCGGATGGTCGAATTAGAGAGTCTCGATATTCGTACTGTCACGATGGGAATCAGTTTACGCAATTGTGCAGATAGCAATTTTGAAGTTGTCAAAAAGAAAGTCTATGACAAAATTGTTGATTATGCGGGCGAGCTGAAAGCAACGGCTGAACAAGTTGCAAAGGAATACGGGATTCCGATTATTAATAAACGTGTATCCATTACACCGATTGCAGAAATTTTAGGTGATGCGACTGTTGCACAAGCTGTCGAGCTTGCACAGGTACTCGATCAGGCAGCTAAAGAAACAGATGTTGACTTTATTGGTGGCTATTCAGCACTCGTTCATAAAGGCATGACGAATAGTGATGCGACGTTATTAAATGCGATCCCTGAAGCACTTGCGACAACAGAGCGAGTGTGTAGTTCTGTTTCGATTGGCTCAACACGTGCAGGAATTAATATGGATGCCGTTCGTAAACTAGGTGAGATCATTAAAGAAACAGCTGAATTAACGAAGGATAATCAAAGTATTGGTTGTGCGAAATTTGTTGCCTTTTGTAATCCGGTTGAGGATAATCCGTTTATGGCAGGAGCTTTTCACGGAAGTGGCGAAGGTGAGGCTGTTTTAAGTGTTGGTGTCAGTGGACCTGGTGTTGTGCTTAATGCGTTAAAACGCTATCCAGACGCAGACTTAGGTGAAGTAGCCGATGTGATTAAGAAAACAGCTTTCAAAATTACTAGAGCTGGTGAATTACTAGGTCGAGTCGTTGCAGAAAGATTAAAAGTGCCATTTGGAATTATGGATTTATCACTTGCCCCAACAAACGCAACCAATGATAGTGTTGCTGAAATTCTTGAAGAAATTGGACTTGAAAGTGTTGGTACACATGGAACGATCGCTGCACTTGCGTTAATGAATGATGCGGTTAAAAAAGGTGGAGCGATGGCGAGTTCTTATGTTGGAGGATTGAGTGGTGCCTTTATTCCAGTAAGTGAAGATAACGGGATGATTCGTGGGATTGAAGATGGCTCACTTACATTAGATAAACTTGAAGCAATGACTTTCGTCTGTTCTGTTGGATTGGATATGATTGCCTTATCAGGTGATGCGACAGCAGAAACATTATCAGCAATCATTGCCGATGAAGCTGCGATTGGCATGATCAATAAGAAGACAACGGCAGTCCGTGTTATTCCAGTGATCGGAATGGAAGAAGGTGAAATCGTTGAATTCGGTGGCCTACTCGGCCGAGCACCAATTATCGGTGTCAAACCATTCAGCTCAGAAAAAATGATCAAACGAGGTGGCAGAATCCCCGCCCCACTACAATCAATGATAAATTAATAATTAGCAGATCAACAAAAAAATTATAATTGAGCAATAAAATATCACTCATCTTGATTAAATGCACATGACTAGTAGCTGAAATATGCGAGACACCTGTGGGAAAAGCACGAGTCCGAAGATTCACTCCGGAAAGTGAATTTCTTACCGGAGTTAGCTGAGGCCGTGCCCACGGTAAGCGAGTATATTTCAGCTGCGGTCATACATATTCTCTTTTGTCTAAGACTTTACATCCATAACTCTAACCCTCTAATAACTCCACTCATCCCTCAAATTCAGATACAAGACAAATAAAATCTGTTCTACTTCTCTCGTCCGATTGATATTTGTATCAATACCAAGCTTCGGCAGAATAATCTCAGCAACTTTACGCGTCATATGATCACGCTCATAGTCAGGTAAAGTTAAGTATCGCTTACAATACGTTTCAACAAGCTGAAAGTCTTTTTCCTGCAATTGACTCAGTAAAAAGCTATCGAACACATAATCATCTTCCGTCCAACCATTCATCCGCAGCACTTTACCAATCGGATCATGCCTACTTGGCTTCCTTTTCCTCTCCCGGTCATGAACAACAATTGTCCCCGCAGTTAAATCACCGAGCCGTTTGTTTTCCGCATGAAAAAATATCAGCAATATCCCGATTAAATAACTTGTCGAGAGCTCATCAACAATCCGCATCAGATTACGAATAATACTTGATAACAATGTCAGGCGATGGCCATTATCTTTCATAACACGAATGCCAATGATTTTTTTCCCGATTGTCTTGCCATTCCAAAAAAACTCAAACAAGACAAAATAACTCCACTCAATCGCAAATACGAGCAGTACAGCTCCTGCTAACACCCAAAGGAAGAGCTGATCAAAATTAGCGGTAATGAGCTGTGATTCAAAAATGAAAAATAGACCAATAAAAATCAAAAAATAGACTAATCCAATTATAAATTGGTCGATCATAAAGGCAATTGCTCGACTCCCTAAACCAGCGTAACTATACCTTACTGTTACATGTTCTGGCGTTTTAATTTCAGATTGTTCTAACATATTTCAATTCCTCTCTGTTATTCCATCATAAAAATGATATACTATTATCAACCATAATTTACAAGCAGAAGGTGGTTTTATCTATTAAACTTAAAACATTTATTCAACAAAATCGGCAAGACTGGCAAGAGCTTGAACAGATGATCACGACGTTCAATAAAAGCCGCAGTAAACCAAGCAATCAGAAGATAGAGAAATTTGATCGTCTATATCAAAAAACAGCTCAAAATCTATCATATAGTCAAACGTTTTTCCCTGATTCTGAAGTGACGATTCATTTGAATCAACTCGTTAGTCACGCACATAATATTATTTATCAAACAGAAAACTCATCATGGAAACAACTCAAAGACTTTTTACTTGAAAAGTTTATTGGCTTGTTTCTCGAACAATGGCGTGCTGTTTTAGTCGCAACGTTACTATTTGTTGCAGGTGGTTTAGTTGGCTTTATTATTGTTAGTCAAAACCCGCTTCATTTAGACGTATTACTTCCCGGCACCCTAGCAAATATCCTAAGTCCGGATGACCTTGCTTCTAATGTCCAAGCCGACGTCGTTGACGGTGCAACAATGTCTGTGATGATTATGACCAATAACATTCAAGTCGCCATCCTCGCGTTTGCCGGTGGTATTACATTTGGTATCTTGACTGTCTACGTGATGATCTATAACGGCCTCTTAGTTGGTGCACTTGCAGGATTATTTTGGCACTCAGGCAGTTCTTATGTTTTCTGGGCCTATATCGTCCCACATGGTGTGATTGAGCTCCTAGCCATTTTCATCGCTGGTGGAGCTGGCCTACTCATGGGTTATAAATTATTAGTACCAGGAGAGTTAAAGCGTTCCGTTCAATTAAAATACTACGCCATGAGATCGGTACAACTTTTACTTGGAACAATTCCTTTATTTATCATAGCTGGAGTTATCGAAGGCTTTATCACACCAGCTGATCTCTCGCTTGAAACGAAATACATTGTTGCCTTCATTACATTAATCGGTTTTATCGGCTATCTGCTTTACGGACGTATCCGCCAATTAAAGCGCGCCACGGTTTAATTGATCAATGTAATAAGACACAGTTGTCACTGCTAAATCATCACTCTTGGCTTCGATTAAATCGAGGCCAAGATTTTTCCATTTAAGCATCTCTCTTCGGTTCCAAAGCTCAACTTGTTGGGCGACAGTTTTACGCATCGCTTCGTTGACTGTCTCTGCTTGAAGATCAATATTCCGTTGTTTCCACTCGTCTTTTATCCCAATTCCTAAAAATAAATGCTGTTTCTTCAATTGCTTAATAAAAAACAATGATTGCTGATCTAAGAAAAATTGATTGATATCACTAAATAAAATCACCATGCTCCTTTTCTGTTGCTCTGTTCGAATAAATTGAAAGGCAGCTACATAGTTCGATTCATTTGCCTCAACTCGTAATGAGTAAATCGCTTGTAAAATCGTTTGTAAATGAGCTAAACCTTTTTCCGCTGGGACATAGACGTTAATGTCCTTAGCAAAAGCAATCACGGAGACGTAATCCCCATTGTCTAATGCTGCCGTCGCAACTGTTAAGGCCGCTTCAATACTTCTTTCTAACCGATTCCCCTTGTCTAATTCAACACCCATCATTCGACCACAATCGATCATAATAATAATTTGCTTCCCATGCTCTGGTTCATATTCATTGACCATCACTTCGTTTAACTTTGCTGATTGATGCCAATTAATTTTTCGTGGATCATCACCAACAACATATTGGCGTACTTTAGCAAACTCACCTAAACCAGTCCCCTGCTTCCGAATTTTCGATCCTTCATGAAGCAAATACTTTTGCGCACTTGTTAAATAGTCACGTGATTCAGCCAGATTAGGAATCACTTTAATTGTATCCTCAAGATCAAATGTGATCTGTTTTTGCCATAGACCTAACTTGCTTTGATAACGAAGGTAGATTTTTTTTAGCAAAAATAAACCCCGCTCACTCGCTTGGATTGGCTGATCAATCGTTAACTGCTGATTTGCCAAAAGCTCCGTCAGATCAGGTCTTTTCGTCTCGATTGACCCTGGTAAATCATCGAGCCATTTAATCTCTGCCTGCTTGTCACTTCGATTCGTCACAATTAGGCTGATCTGCTCTTGCTGATGACGCTCAATCTGCTCAGGAATCACCCGCTCAATCGTAAGCTCCTTCCGATTCGGCGAGCGTAATAAATCAAGCAAGCTCAGTAACAAGACACTCACGATCACGCTAGCAAAAATAATCAAATCAAACCGAAAAAAACTAATTACAAATAAAATCAAACCAAGACCACTGATTAAATAGATTAATCGTTTGGTTGGAATGATCCCTCTATCTTGGAACAGGAATCGTGCCCACAATCGACGCAATGATGTCGTCAAGATTCGTCCCCTCCACTTCTGCATAAGGAGATAATTGAATCCGGTGACGGAGACACGGACGAACAACTTGCTTCACATCATCTGGTGTCACATAATCACGACCAGCCACATATGCCCATGCTTGTGCCGTTTTAGCAATCGCAATTGCAGCCCGAGTACTCGCACCATATTGTACAGCCTCTTGCTCTCTCGTTTTTCTGACGATCTCAACGATGTATTGCTTGACCGAATCTTTAATCGCAACAGCTTTAACCGCACGTTTAATTTGATTCAGTTCCTCTTCAGTTAATAATGAAGCAGGCGCATCATCAGCCATCGCTTCAGTTAACACATTTGTTAACACTTTCGTCTCCGCCTCTAAATCAGGAAAATCAATCAACAACTTCATCATAAACCGATCTTGTTGAGCCTCTGGTAACGGATATGTCCCCTCATACTCAATCGGGTTTTGCGTCGCCGCCACAAAAAACAAATCCGCCAATTTAAACGTTTCACCCTGAATCGTCACTTGCTTTTCTTCCATCGCTTCAAGCAATGCCGCCTGCGTTTTCGCTGGTGTTCGGTTAATTTCATCAGCCAACAAAACATTGGTAAAAACAGGCCCCTTTAACGTCTCGAATTGACTTTCCTTCATATTGAAAATTTTACTCCCAGTAATATCACTCGGTAACAAATCTGGTGTAAACTGAATTCTGTTAAAAACTCCCCCAACAAGTGTCGCTAATGTTTTAACCATCTGCGTCTTACCCGTTCCAGGTACTCCTTCAATTAACACATGTCCATCAGCTAATAACACGGTTAATAAGTAACTTAAATTTTCCTCTTGACCAATTATTTTTGCTTGATATTGCTCCATTAGATCAACTAATTTCTCTCTCATTTTGCCTCCACCTCTCTCCGAATCTGATCAATTCGGTTTGACCATTCTAAAAATTCTTGTTTATTAACACGACCTGAGTTAAGCATTGCATCTAACTGGTCGATAAATGCTCGAATCGACTTGTCTGTCTGTTTGACCAATAACCGTTCCAAAGCCTGTTGATAATCTTGCTTTGACGCTGTCACTGGTATACCCGTCCGTTCGAAAATAGCAAACTTCAAGTAGTCCACTTGTGTCGTTAATCCTTCATGATAGTTCTGACCTTTAATTTGCCAATTCGCTAATGCCCGAATCCGCTCATCTCCAAACCGAACGTCCTGCTCCCGCAAACCACGAGCCGGACCATAACGCTTTCCTTTGAGCCAAATAAATAATAGTCCGATTGTAAGCGAAATTAAGCTAAATAGGATGATTGGATCTGGTGTCACATCGAGCACTGATAAGCTCGTCTCTGCTAAATAATGATACGTTTCAAAATAGATCTGCTGATAGTTTGATAGATCAAATCGATCTGCAATCAGTGCTAAATGATCATTTTCTAAAATAAGTTGATTAGAAAACCAACTCGGTTCAATGATTTGGATCATCTCTCCCGCACCATAAGACTGGCTGAGTGCGATCACCCCATAGTCATCAGAAATTAACACGCGATCATTCGCTTCTGGTAGTAACCGTAACCAAGAATTCAAACGAGCTTGATACGTTTGATCATTTACAGTTACCGTACTTTCATCATCAATTAAGTCAATTGGTGAAATTTTCAGCCCAAATAGGTCTGTCGCTTGGTCAGTTATCAAAAATAATGTCCCACCTGATTGAACATAAGCAAGGTAATGTTCGACTAAACTTTGTTCCATTAACAGAGGTGGATTAAATAAGAAAGTTGCAGTTTCTGTCCCGTAATCTAGCTGTTTCGGGTGTTGGGTAAACCGTTCAACTGGATAGTTAAGCTCAGCTAATGATTGATAAAATCCTTTCGTTCCGTCTGGAGCAGGTGAATCGACCCGATAAGCTGGATATTCCTCAAGCGCGGGCTCTGTTAAATAGTAACTCGCAACAATTAGTAAGCTAAATAAACCGAGGAATAAAATAATTGCTTTCTTTTCTTTAATAAATGTCACGATCATTTCATTCCTCCTGCACGTCTAACATATTGCAGATAATCATCTCGCTCAACTTGTTTATTCCCATAAGTAACTGCTTCAAAATAAACAGCTAATTGATAAAATGATTCCGCTTGATCTTTCTTCAACCGTTTAATTTCCTGATAATAATCCCAATTCGTTTTCCAACGCTCTTTATTTAACCACTGCTTTTGATCCAACTCAAATAATAAAATTAAGAAGCGAAAACGAACAGCTGCTTGATAATTATTGTTAGCCTCAGCTTCTTCGAGCGAACGCTGATAATCTTGGAGTGATTGAGCATTGATTGTCAACCCTTTTAATGGTTGGTCACGCTTTAAGCGCTGACGTCGTTGCCAATTTTTCAACAAATAGATTGCTAGTGAAGCAACAACAATCGCCATCACAATAAATAGAATCGCAACGATTAAATCACCCGTTGCACTTGAAGGCGTTAACCCATTAAACCATTGATAAATCAGATCCAAGACCCATTCTTTAACAAAGTCCCAAATCCGCTGTAAAATATTTCGATTATCTTGATAGTAGGCTTGATATTCATGCTCGCTCAAAATTTGATCGAGTGTCGAGCGCCAACTTTCAACCTGATTCATTTATTCCCCACCTATCGTCCCGATACTTAAGTTTTTATTGATACGTATCAATCATCTCTTTTAAATCACTACCTGTTTGACGCACTTCTAAATCAAAGTAAATGACGGCGACCCCAACAGTCGTGATCATTGATGTAAACACACCGACGACATTAAGAATCGTTGTATAAAGCACACTCATACCTAAAAACAATGATAAGAATTCAACTGCTGAACCGATAAACATTGAGATTAGAAATAAAGTAATATAAAGGCCAAATGTAATCCACGTTCGACCTCTCGTTAAACGGAAGCTTGCAGATATACCTGGCGCTTCATCAAATAGAGTAATCGGGAAATAGAAACTCCAACGAAAAACGAGAAGCAAAATACCTAAAAGAGCAGCTAATAGAACAAAAATGAGTACAATCCCCGCTAAAATACCACCCATTCCAAAACTAAGCCCAATGAGAGCAACAAGAATCGCCATCGGGATCACAATTACAAAAAAGGCAATAATCCCAAATAAAATGCTGCTCCCGAGTAATGGCCAGAACCGTGAAAACGACTCACCAACAACTGCTTTAAGCTCATAGTCTTGTTGATCCTTAATCTTTTTAACGATTAAAAAAACAACAGCCGTTGCGATCGGATAGACAAGCAGACTAACTAACATAACAATAAAATTGCCAGATAATTCAGTTGTATTAAAGAGCTGATCATTATTTACAGTGTATGTATTGATAAACTGTTCAATAAAGTTTTCGCCCGGAGCTAGATCACGAATTAATCCTCTCCCAGCCACAATTTGAACGAGCACCTGAATAATAATCACCGGGCTATTAATCGCTAATAAGAGTAAAAATAGTTTCGCAAAGTGGTCTTTAATAATCCTAAATGTCAAATCCAATATTTCTCCAAACTGCTTAGGTCGTGAAAATACTTTTTCCATTTGTCCAATCTCTCCTTTTAATAGTCAATATTCTTAAAATTGCGTAAAATATTGGCGTGTGTCTATTTTTTGCTTAATAATATACGCCCTTGTCTAAGTGTAAATTTAACAAGATTACTTGTCAATGTTTGTAACTTTTTTCTTTTGCAATCGTCTATTAGTTAGAGAGCTTAAAAAGGGTGAATATAATGAGACATTTGCAAAAATTAATCTTTCTTCTGTTTGTAAGCATCAGTTTAATTGGATGCCAAGATAATCTTGATCGGGATCCTGACATTACGGGCTATGTTGTCGAACAAACTGAAAATAACATTCTCGTCGCAAGTGAATCAGCGATTGATTTAAGCAGTAACGGCGGTGTGAGAAATTTTTATCAAATGGTTTGGTTCTCTAATCCACCGTAAGAACTTGGTTACGGAGATAAAGTCGAAGTCTGGTTTGATGAGATTGAGGAGTCTTACCCTAATCGATCAACAATTGTTGATTACAATATCCTTGAAGTCGACTCACCCGAAGGAGCTACACTGAACGAAACAGAAGTACTCAATCAAGTATTATCTCAACACAAGACCCGACCAAATGAACTTTTTGCTGTGCATAAGACACATTATAATAATTGGAACAATACCTGGATGATTACACTAATCGAAATTTGGACCCAAGAGAAGGTCACAATAGAACACCCTGAAGCAGACCAAATCTAATTAAAAATATACTTATCAGACAGATTTCAAATTGAATAACTAAAAAATGTCCGAGGTTGGCGCTGCAGGGTGCTACTTCGGACATTTTCACTCTGTAAATTTTTAAAATTGTCCGGGATGACGCTTCTACGGACATTTTAACTCAATAAATTCATAAAATTGTCCGAGATGACGCTTCTACGGACATTTCAACTCAATAAATTCATAAAATTGTCCGGGATGATGCCTCTACGGACATTTCAACTCAATAAATTCATAAAATTGTCCGGGATGATGCTTCTACGGACATTTCAACTCGGTAAATTCATAAAATTGTCCGGGATGATGCTACTTCGGACATATTTACTTAATAACGACAATTATTTGTCCGACCTTTGAACAATTAAACAATAAAAATACTCGCTAATGATATCTCAAAAAAATTTTTACGTGAAGTTTATCGATTTAAATCAATTTCAATTGTAAAAATTGTGTTAAGTTTAGAGAAAGTGAGCCATTTCACAATTCGTTCACCATTGATTATCGAAAGTCTGCTATAATAGATATGTTGCCTGTGGGTGTAAATATTCGGAGGTCATAATGAAAAAGAATCGTTGGCTTATAGCACTGTCTGCTATTGCCATCCACCTGTCGATTGGATCTGTCTACTCTTACAGTGTTTTAAAAAATCCAATCTCAGATCAATTCGGGTGGAGCGACAAAACAGTTACAGTTGCATTTACTATTGCAATTGCTTTATTAGGTACGTCTGCTGCTTTTTTCGGTAAATCTGTCGAAAAATGGGGTCCAAAAAAATCTGCTATTTTTGCAGCCATTTTATTTGGATCTGGACAACTGATTACTGGATTATCTCTAGCAACAGAATCATTGTTTTTATTTTATCTTGGCTACGGTGTGATTGGTGGAATGGGGCTAGGTTTAGGCTACATTGCGCCTGTATCAACACTCGTGAAATGGTTCCCTGATCGACGTGGCTTAGCTACTGGAATGGCTGTTATGGGCTTTGGTGCAGGATCACTAATTGGTGCTCCTATTATAACCGGGTTAATTGAAACGGTTGGTTTATCCAATACGTTTTTTATTTTGGGAGCAATTTACTTCACGCTGATGATGAGCGGGGCACTCTACATTGTTAGACCGCCTGAAAATTGGGTTCCATTCTCAAAATCTGTGAAGAAAACCAAAAAAACAGTTAAAGTTCAACAGAGTTTACAGCAACTAACTGCTCGAGAAGCTATCAGAACAAACAGCTTTTGGTTACTATGGATAATGATGTTTATTAATATTTCAAACGGAATCATGTTAATTTCCGCAGCCTCACCTTTTGCACAATCTACAGTCGGCATGACAGCTACTGCTGCTGCTACAATGGTTGGTATAATGGGGTTATTCAATGGTGGAGGCCGAATTGGTTGGTCTGCATTCTCAGATTATATGGGACGTAGTAACGTATTCCTGATGTTTTTTAGTGTTCAATTCATCTTAATGTTGACACTTCCTAATGTGACGAATGCGTTGTTGCTACAAATATTAATATTCGTTATTATTTCGATGTATGGGGGTAGTTTTGCTTTACTCCCAGCCTTTATAAGCGACCTGTTTGGCACGAAGGAACTCGGTGCCATTCATGGATTGTTACTCACTTCATGGTCTTGTGCTGGTATGTTTGGACCGTTGCTTGTTGCTTTCATCAATGATACAACTGGGAGTTATAATGCTGCATTTTACATTTTCTCTGGATTACTTGCAGTTGCTTTTGTTGTTTCTGTTTTGATGAAGCGTAGTATTAAGGCATTTAATGTGACATCTTACAAAAAAGTAAGTTAAATTTTGATTATAAACCCACAGCAAAAAATCACCCAAATCAATTTGGGTGATTTTTTAATTTAATGACAGATGATAAATGCTTTAAATTCAACTATGTCAATTCGAATAGGCCGGTTGAGAGTTCGTAGTAGCGTCCTCGTTGCTCGATTAGTTGATCGTGATCGCCTCGTTCGATGATTTCACCTTGTTCAAGCACCATAATTGCTTTAGCTGATCGTACGGTTGATAAGCGGTGCGCGATGATAAAGGATGTTTTTCCTTCCATCAAACGATCCATCCCTAATTGAATCAATTTTTCCGTCCGAGTGTCGATCGATGATGTTGCTTCATCTAAAATTAAAATTGGCGTCTCAGCTATTGCAGCTCTAGCAATAGCTAATAATTGACGCTGTCCTTGAGACAAGTTTGAAGCATCCGACTTCAATATTGTCTGATAGCCATCTTCTAAATGACGAATAAAAGTGTCTGCATTAGCTAATTTAGCGGCAGCAATTACTTCTTCATCTGTCGCGTCAAGTCGTCCATAGCGAATATTCTCCATAACGGTTCCAGTAAATAAGTGTGTATCTTGTAAAACCATTGATAAAGACCTACGTAAATCTGGCTTCTTAATTTTATTTATTTCAATTCCATCAATACTAATGTTTCCAGATGGTACGTCATAAAATCGATTAATCAAATTTGTTATCGTCGTTTTTCCTGCTCCTGTTGAACCAACAAATGCAATCTTCTGTCCTGGTTTAGCGTAAAGAGAAACATTTTTTAAGACGGTTTTCTTTTCATCATAACCAAATGTCACATCATTAAAGACGACGTTCCCTCTGACATGCGTGTAATTGATCACTCCAGCTTGATCAACCTCTTTCCAAGCAAAATCTCCTGTGCGATAATCGACTTCAGTCAATTGATTCTGATCATTGATTTCAACAGGAACCATCGTTACGTGTCCTTCATCAAACTCTGGTTCTTCATCGATGACTTTAAATACTCGTTCGGCACCGGCGAGTGCTATTAACACTGAGTTCATTTGTTGTGAAACTTGATTGATCGGTTGTGACATCGTTCGTGTATACTGTAAAAAGACGATCACTGTACCAATTGTTAGCACACCATTTATCGCAAAAATTCCACCAACCATTGCTGTTAAAGCATACAGAACATAAGATAAATTAATCATAATCGGCATTAAAATATTGGCAAACACATTCGCTTTTGTTGCATTTTTGCGTAATTCTTCATTCAAAAGATCAAATTCTTCAATCACTTTTTCTTGGCGTGAAAAAACTTTAACAACTTTTTGTCCTTCGATCATTTCTTCAATATAGCCATTGACACGACCGAGCTCTTGTTGCTGTTGCTTAAAGTAATTTGCACTTTTCCCACCAATCAGACGAACAAACATAAACATGAGATACATCATCAAGACGACAATAATCGTTAATTGCCAACTATATATAATCATCATGATAAAGACACCGACAACGGTAATGAATGAGTTGAAGAACCCAGTAATTCCATTTGATAGAACTTGTCTTAATGTATCAATATCATTTGTATATAAACTCATTAAGTTCCCGTGTGTTGTTGTGTCATAAAATTTAATCGGTAAAGCTTCCATTTTCCTAAATAGATCGATCCGTAATTTATACATCGTCCGGGCTGATATCCCAATCATTAGGCGATTAAATGTGTAAGTTGAGATGACACCGATTAAGTAGATCACTCCAACAGCACCAATAACGAATACAAATTCACCAAGTAAATCACCGCCTCCGCCTTCAAGTATCGGCTGGAGGAAATCATCAATCACAATTTGCAAGGCAGAAATCCCAAGAATATTTGCTCCTGCACTTAAAATAATTGCAAAGAAAACAATCAGTAACATCCATTTATCAGATTCCATATATTGACCAATTCTTTTAATCGTTTCTCCAAGATTAGTTGGTTTAGCCATTCCTCGTGGACCACCGCGCTTAGGACCACGCGCCGCTCTAGCTGGTTTACTCATTTGCACTCACTCCCTTGCTTTGTGATTCATAAATTTCTTGATAAATCACATTTGATTCCAGTAAACGCTCATGTGTATCAAAACCATTAATTTCACCATTATCTAAAACAATGATTTTATCAGCGTCAGAGACTGAGCTGACACGTTGAGCGATAATCAATGTTGTCACATCTTTAAAACTATTCTTAAATGCACTTTGAATCGCAGCATCTGTTGCTGTATCCACTGCACTTGTTGAGTCATCTAAAATCATTACTTTTGGATTTTTTAATAACGCTCGAGCAATCGTCAAGCGCTGTTTCTGCCCACCAGAAACGTTAACACCGCCCTGGCCTAATTCCGTATCATAGCCATCTGGGAATGACATAATAAAGTCATGCGCCTGAGCTGCTTTTGCTTGGGCAATAATTTCATCATCTGTTGCATGTTCATTTCCCCACTTTAAATTGTCTCGGATCGTTCCACTAAAGAGCACGTTATTTTGTAAAACCATTGCGACTTGATCACGAAGTGTTTTTAATTGATAGTTTTTCACATTATGTCCACCAACGATCACTTCTCCACTCAACACATCGTATAAACGTGGAATTAGCTGAACAAGTGTCGATTTTGAAGAACCCGTCCCACCGATAATTCCAATTGTTTGACCTGATTCAATTCGTAAATTAATATCTTTTAAAACAAGATTATTAGGATCACGATTATAGCTAAAGTTAGCTTGTTTAAATTCAATGCTTCCATCAACTAAGTCCAGCGTTGGATCTGCACCTTGATCATCTAAAAACGGTACTTCTTCAAGCCCATCAATAATGCGAGAAAAAGATGCTCGTGAAATAATTAGCATAATAAAAATCATCGACAACATCATTAATGAAATGAGCGTTTGCATCATGTACATAATGAAGCTTGATAATTCACCAATGTAAAAATCACCACTGACAACCATATTGCCACCAAACCATAGGATTGCGACAATACTAGAGTAAATAACAAATTGCATAATTGGCATATTCAAAATAACAAGTTTTTCTGCCTTTAACTGAGTATCACGAACCGCCTTGGCACTATCACCAAATTTCTCTTCTTCATACTCCTCACGCACAAAAGCTTTTACAACACGAATATTAACAATAAAATCTTGAACTTTCTCATTTAACCCATCATACTTTTCTAGCATTGTCAAAAAGCGAGGGTGAGCACGACTCCCAATTAGATAAAGGGCAACCGCCAAAATTGGCATCGTAATAATAAAGATCATCGATAAACGGGGGTTAATTGAAATGGCCATAATTGAAGCACCAATTAGCATAATCGGTGCCTTAACCGCCATCCGTAAAATCATCATTAGTGCGTTCTGTGTATTCGTAATATCTGTTGTTAAGCGAGTCACTAATGAAGCTGTAGTAAATTTATCAACGTTTGCAAATGAGTACGTTTGAATTTTACTAAATAATCCTGACCGTAGATTTTTTGCAAACCCCATGCCAGCAATCGCAGAATAACGACCACTTAAACCACCACATATTAAAGCTAAGACTGCAAGTAAAATCATCAGCAATCCAATTTTTATTGTATACGAGACCCCACCATCTCCTTGAATACCATGGTCGACAATTTGTGCCATTAAAAGAGGGATTAATAATTCAAATACAACTTCTAGGGCTACCATCACTGGCGCCAAGATCGTTTCTTTCTTATATTCACCTAGGTATGGTAATAATTTTTTTACCATCTATCTTTCCTCCTGTCTCTCATTCACTTTATCTCCTAACGCGGTTGATCCGGGTTCAAATTAGCGCGTAATTTTTTCAGTAAGTAGATGATTTGTTTTCGTTCATCATCGTTGAAATCTCGATAGAGTTTTTGATCAATTCTATCTTTATGTCGTTTAAACTGATCTAATACCTTTCTCGTTTGGTCAGTTAAATGGATCAGATTCGTTCGTCCATCAACTGGACTTTTTCTCCGTTCAACAAATCCTTTTTCCTCCAATCGATTCAGTAAGCCCGTAATCGTTGGGTTTGTTAATTTGAAATAGCGTTCAATATCTTTTTGATTGACATCTTTCCCTTGCCTTTCAGCGAAACCTAAGTAAAGCAAGAGATCTCCTTGTGATGCCGTTAGATTTTGCTTTTCAAAGTAAATGTTTTTTTCTTTTTCCAACGCAAAATAAGCAAGCCTAATATTAAAAATCAGATCTTCTGACACAAACACCCCTCCAATACATAGCATGCTATCTATTATTGCTTTTATTTGGTATGATGTCAATCATTACACTCGTACTCTCTTTTAAAAATTTAATTCTCTGTCGCTTGAACAATATTTAATAAGATCGGGGTTGTAGAGTCAATTAATGCTTCAACTTCCAATTGATCGTTTGTCATCCATTCACGAATTAATCCAACGATACTCGAGCTAAGTACTACCGCGCTTAAACGTAAATAATCATCACTCCTTGAATTACTATTTCGTAAAATTAATTGCAGCTGTTCAACTAATTGATCCGTCATCTTTTGCGATAATTCACTATGTAAGTAATTAAAATCCCCATGACAATAAATCGAAATTGTTTCAATATATTTAATCCTAGATTATTCATAGCCCAATCATAAAACCTGAATAAACCGCATCAAATCAATTAAAAATAACCAAT
>NZ_BAABDL010000020.1:0-199 GCF_039539605.1 Amphibacillus indicireducens
GTTAAGCCATCAAACAACACGAGCGGATGATAGCCGGTGGTTTGGTAATGGGCATTGTAATCTGTGCTGTATTGTTTGCCACAAGTCGTGAAATTGGCTGAATCTAAATCAAAAACAAAATGTTCGCTTGGCTTAAGCTTCTGAACGCGTCGGTTCAATTTTTGATTGACCTGTTGGATCTGCTTCATCGTTTCCTTGT
>NZ_BAABDL010000020.1:226-600 GCF_039539605.1 Amphibacillus indicireducens
AACATCGGCTCATGCTTTAATTCATCCGCATGGTCGTCTGTGTGATAACCTGCAAGATGTTGATAAATTTTTTGAATGACGACATCAGGATTGGGATGTTCCCGGTGGTCTACAGAGTCTTTGACTTGAAGGGTTTCTTGAATAGACTGGCTTAATCCAATCTTTTCATCGAACTCTTTGTACAATATTAGCCCTGAGTCTGAGGTTAAATTTCCACCATCAAAATTAACTTTGATCATTTTGTTGAAATGAAGTGACTTTTCGATTACACTTTTCATTATGGAGCCCTCCTTGAATTGTGCGTATTGTCTAAAGTTTTATAGTAAAAACCTTCGTTTTTATTGATATATAGCCTTTTAACACAAAAAAACTTG
>NZ_BAABDL010000021.1:0-8234 GCF_039539605.1 Amphibacillus indicireducens
ATCCCTTGACCGACCTCACTATCATCCCATGTCTATAGACGATGGGCTTTCTCGTTCGGAAAATCTGTAAAAAGAAGTCACAGTCCCTCGAACATTTTTCTTAACACCTTCTGTGATTAATGTATCTAGTGAGGGCAAAGATACACCGATACCTAGACTAGAGATCGACAATAATATAGTGATCAAAACTAATCCAGTTTCTTGATTGATAAATAATAAAGGAACACCGATGATTAAATTTCCACTGAAAATAAGCCACTTCATTAATACTTTATCGTCCTTTATTTTTTTGCTCGACAAATAGGATGCAACACATAAGATTAATAATGGAATGGCTAACATAAAACCTTTGGCTACCCCATTAATTTGATACTGATTTTCAAGCAAATTGGAAAAGTGAAATTGATAGCCGAATAAAATAAACATATTCAACCCACCAATAAGAAAAATCGCCACTAACCAGCGACCATTTTTCTTAAACGTTGCTTTAATTTTTTTCATCGATGAGGAAAAAGTTGGTTTGTTTACTTGTCTTTGTTTTGGAACTTTTACTAAAAGAAGTACAAGAACAATTGAAATAAGTGAAAAAATCGGCACAAATATAAATGGCATGTACCAAACAATTAGAGCAAGTGCTGCGCCAATAATTGGGCTTAATACTTTTCCAAATGTATTCGATGTTTCAATAATACCTAAACCTTTACTAACATCCTCTTCAGCTTGATACATATCACTAACGGTAGGAATCACTACTGGGAAAGCACCAGCAGCTCCGATACCTTGAATAAACCGACCGATCATTAGCCATAAATAAGGTTCTTCCACTCGCCAACCAGCAAAAGCGGCTACCCCGCCCCCGATTACGGTAATGATTAAACTTGGAATAATCACTTTTTTTCGACCAAATCGGTCGGATAAGTAACCAGCAATCGGAATTAATAAAATAGCTACAATCGAGTAAATTGTTATGATTAAGCTCGATTGAAGTTGAGAAATATTCAATTCAGTTTCAATCACTGGTAAAACGGGAATTAACATCGAATTACCTAGTGTCATCACTAGTGGAATTGATGCCAAGGCAAATAAATCAAGCTTCTTACTTTTCATCATTTATCATCCATTCAATCAGCATTTAAGATCTTTAGCTATTTTAGGCTGAAAAAACTTTTTCATACTTAAAATTTGAATGATGATAAAAAGTGACATGTTTAGCCCGTGAAAAAGTTCAATGACAATAAGATCATGACAAGTAACATGACACCGTAAATAAATACATCAGAGTTACTGATTACTTCCTCCATTTTGTTCAAAATCGTACGCGTTTTTAGAATAAATCGATCGAACATTGGCGTATAATAACCACTTTCAAGGTCTAGTCTTTTTGGTAAATGAAAATGGAATAATTTAAATCGTACGCCGACTGTGTAGATAATCATTCCTAAAATATAAATAACGATCATATTCGTAAATTCACTCATGTTAAATAAATTAATGTTCATTAAATATTGTTCAATAAAGCTAAGGTCAAAATTCAAGCTTGTTGCGGCTGGAATAATAAAATGATCAAGCAAAGCATTGGGAAATACGCCAATCAGAATAACAGCAATGGCTAAAATGACCATTCCAAGAGTCGCCAAATTATAATCATCTTTGACATCTTTAAACTTTTCGTTTTTCTCGCCAAAGAATACTTGTGAAATAAGCTTAATAAATGATGCTGCGGTACAAGCACTAACAAAAATAAATATATACTCAGCCCAAACAAAGGAAGAATGACCATATAGGTGAGCTTCTGCAACCGCATGGTGAATGAGAGATTTACTAGCAAAGCCATTAAAGAAAGGCATCCCGGTAATTCCGAACGCTGCGATAATACCGATCAATGCGGTGAAAGGCATTTGCCGAGATAATCCTCCGATTCGGTACATATTTTTCTCTTTTGTTTTAAAATAAACAGTCCCTGCTACCATAAATAATAAACTTTTAAAGATGCCATGGTTAATCATATGGTAAGTAGCACCTGCAAAACCCATTGAACCATCAAAGCCAAGATAAGCAGCAACACCTATAGCCATAATCACATAGCCCATTTGACTAACACTGTGATAAGCAAGCATTCGCACCATATTTTCTTGTTCCAAGGCTGAAATGACTCCGACAACCATCGTGAATACACCTAGCCAGATCACAACAAAACCAATTTCCTCCAAAGTGATCATCATTGCTTGTACGTTGAGATCGGGTCGAAATTGAGCTGATTCAATCACAGAAACAAACAGTCTTAAAATACCATAACCACCAATTTTCATTAAAATTCCTGAAGAAAGGGCGTTTACTGATAAGTGTGACTTCGGATAAATAACCGGTACCCAATGATGCAGTGGTGCCATGCCTGCTTTAATCCCAAACCCTAGAATAAATAAAGCAGCTGAGACATACTTGATGCCACCGAATTCGCCATATTTTTCAGCAATTGTGACCCATTCGTAATTTTGTGTTAAAGAAGACAAGACTAGAATTCCAGCTAAAATACTAAGACCACCGATAATCCCAAAATAAATGTATACTTTTCCTGCCTCTAGCACTTTTTGTCCTCTTTGATGTACCATTAAAACATATGAAGCAAACGTCATAATTTCAAAAAACATTAAAAAGCTGATTAAGTCTCCTGCCATCAACGTTCCGATCGTTGAGATATAGGTCAGCATAAAAAACAGATAAAAACTTTTTTCCCGGCCACGCCCTTTAATTTCATCAACTGTGTAAAGATTGACGACAAGGAAGATCACACCTGCAAAAATCATAAATAGTAAACTAAGTAAATCAATCCGGAAAACAATTCCATTCCCAAAAACATTGGCAATTCTCCATTCCATAGGACTTTGAATAACCTCTGGATAGACACTGACTAATAATAAAGTTGTCAACAAAATAACCACACTGACTGAAAAACGTCTTAATTTTCGTCTTGTGCTAATTTTACCTAAAAGCGGGATTACTAGTATTTCTAATAAACTGATTAGTAAAATAATAATTGGTAGTGAGTATTCAAGTATCAATTGAATAACGTCCATTTTTATCCCTCATTCTTATCCATCTTATTGAAATTTTCAATTTGACATTATTGGCCTACAAAAGTTGGAATTGCCTGTTCAATCACATTCATAATTAGGTTTGGAAACAGACCGATAATAATGATTCCAAAGCCTAAAAGTGCCATTGATAATTTCATAGTTAGAGGAATTCCTTTTGTATCCGAAATGGGTGCAGATTCTATTTTTTCTCTTAAAAAAGCTGAAACGACAATAGGAAAATAGTATAGTGCATTTAAAAAACTACTTAACAAAATGACAATTAAAAGTTCAATATGACCTGCATCTATAACTGCAACTCCTAAATACCATTTACTCATAAATCCACTTGTCCCTGGGATACCGATCATTCCTAACATGCCAATCATAAAAACGCTCATTGTAATCGGAATATCATAACCGATCCCATTCAAATCTTTCACATTTCTTTTTCCAGTTAAATAAATGATCGACCCTGCGCTTAAAAATAAAGCTGTTTTCATAAATGCATGAGAAACAATATGGAAAAAGGCTGATGACATACCGAGTTCTGTCGCTAAGCCTAAACCAAGAAATATGTATCCGATCTGGGCAACGCTCGAATAAGCAAGTCGCCTTTTTAGATCTGTTTGTGTTAGGGCAAAAACAGATCCCATAATCATACTTAACACACCAAAAATCATAATGTAATTAGTCACACCGATATTTTGTAAAACATCATTGCCAATCACGCGGTAGATGATTTTGACAACTGAAAAAACATACGCTTTGACAATTAAACCAGATAGGAACGCGCTCGATGGCGACGGCGCACTCGAATACGCATCAGGTAACCAATTATGTAAAGGAAAGATCGCTACTTTAATCCCAAATCCAGTTAAAATAAAGCCCATCGCTAATAAAATATTTAATGGGTATTGTTCCCAAACCAAATTA
Source organism: Amphibacillus indicireducens (assembly GCF_039539605.1). Classification (NCBI taxonomy): domain Bacteria; kingdom Bacillati; phylum Bacillota; class Bacilli; order Caryophanales; family Bacillaceae; genus Amphibacillus; species Amphibacillus indicireducens. The sequence continues at coordinate 4,008 of NZ_BAABDL010000021.1, forward strand.
ATTTGTTCAAAAATAAGCGTAACATTCAAGTGGCCTGTTACCATGTAAATAAAGGCAAAGCCCATTAAAACTGAAACAGACCCTATCGAGCCCATAATTAAATACTTCATACTTGCCATCAGGGTCGCTTTATCATTTTTTATTGAAATAATGGCAATCGCAACAATCGATAAAATTTCAACAAACACATATAAATTAAAAATATCATTCGTAAAAATAATCCCAATCATTGCAAATAGCCCTAAGAATAATAAAGTGTAATAGTTAGGTATTCTTGCAGGTTCAATTTCATGTGGTAAATCTCTGAACGAATAAAGCACAATCAAAATTGATATGATTAATACGATTACCGTTAGAAGAGCTGAAAATTCATCGACTAGAAATTCAATCCCAATTCCTCGCTCATACGAACCGAATGTATAACTATGTGGTGAAGAACGATTATATACGATTATCAGCTCAACAATAGCCATCGATAAACTAACACCTAATACCGATAACATGGTAATCATAAAACCTTTTCCTGTTGTTTTTTTCTTAAACGGAATTAAAATAGCACAGGCTAATAGTAGGATCATGATATAAACAGGGAAATGTGTACTATTCATTTGCTTCCACACTCCTTATTTTGTTAATTTCATCTAATTCAATCGTTCCATAAGCCTGATGGATTTTAACAATTAGACTGAGTGCAAAAGCTGTAATACTTACCGTTACAACTATTCCAGTTAAAATCATCGCCGACGGTAATGGATTAATGAATAATTGCTCTCCAGTCAATGGATCGATGATCGGAGCCTCCCCGCCTTGTACATAACCAATTGAAATGAAAAATAAAAATATCGCTGTTTCCATAATATTAATCCCAATTATTTTTTTAATTAAATTGGGGTGGGTTAAGACTGTATACAATCCAATTACAAACAGAAACATTGTTCCGATATAATTTATATTATTTAAGATTATGCTGAATTCAAATGACATCATTCTTCCTCCAACATCGTATGAAATAGAGTAACGACTGTACTCATAACTTTTAGACCAATCGCAAAAGTCACAATAGGAATAAAGCCAGCACTTAAGAGAGAACCTAGTGTACCGATTGGAAATCCTACATCGATATTAGTTAAAAATTGTTGTCCGAGAATAATGCCGATTAAACCAATCGTCATATAAAGCAAGATTCCACCAGATTCTAGTTTAGATGTTACTTTATGTGGCATTCTTTTTTGCCCTGGTTTCAATCCAAAAGCAATCGTGTAGAGAACAATACTCGCTGCAAAGATTGCTCCTCCTGAGAAGCCTCCGCCTGGAGATAGATGACCATGTAGAATGACATATAAACCGTAAGTTTGAATGAATGGTAGGATCATTCTTGTAGTCACTCGAACAAATAAGTCATTCATGGATATCCTCCCCTTCTTTTTTACCTTTGTGATTAATAATTCCTAAAATTGAAACGACAGCTGTAATCCCTGTAAATAGAACGGTTATTTCACCCAGTGTATCAAAAGCACGATAATCTGTTATAATTGCAGTTACAATGTTTGTACTTCCGGTATCATTAGCAGCATTGTCATTATAATAATGTGATATTTCATTAAAAGATGGGTTATCCAACTCCCCCATCGGAGGCAACTCAGTGATCGTTGTTAACAAGACAATAAGCAGTCCACTAAGTAAGATTAAAATGAAAATTTTTCTCATTTTTCAGTCCTCCTTGTTCGGCTAATGACTACAATGAACAAGTTCGTTGTTATTCCAACACCGATTGCTGCTTCAGTCATTGCCACATCAGGTGCGCGTAATAGTAGCCATAAAATCGACATAACTAATCCATACGATGCAAAGATAACAACAGCACTTAGTAAATCTTTTGTTCTTTCAACAGCTATTGCTACTACAATTAAGAATAAGATAAGAATAAGATTAAAAATTTGCATGATGTCGCCTCCTGTTAATTTTTCCGATCTTTATAATAAGCTGCTTTTGCGATAATGTGAGCTGCTACAGGGTTGGTTATGTAAATAAAAATTAGGATAACTAGTAGCTTAAGGCTGACTGGATCAAAACCTTTATAAACAATCAAAGCTAAAAGTGCTAGTCCAGCACCAAGCGTATCGCTTTTAGTTGTTGCATGCATACGACTAAATACATCAGGAAGTCGAATTAGGCCCAATGTACCAACCATAAAGAAAAAGCCACTACCTAAGATAAGAATAAGTACAATAATCTCTTTAAGCACGGTTTCTACCTCCTAATAAAGCTTACCCTTCTCAATATATTTAGAGACTGCTATTGTTGCAATAAAGCCCATCATCGCATAAATTAATGCGACATCAATAAACATATACTGATCTGTTATAACAGAAATAAGTGCAATCAGAACGGTTGCTTTCGTTGTAATGACGTTAATTGAGACAACTCGATCTGCAGCAGTTGGACCAGCATATGCACGATATAGACAAACAAAAGTGAGCAAGCCTAAAAAGATCGAAATTCCAATAAACACATTTATACTCATTATTTTTTCTCCTCTAACTTTAATACTTGTACTTCTAATGTACTGCCTTCCATGCCTTCACCAAAATTACCATTTAAAGCATGGACAAAATACCCATCTTCAGTCATATCAACAGTTAAAGTTCCTGGCGTTAGTGTAATCAGATTTCCATATAACACCTGATTAAAATCTTTCTTTGGATTGACTGGCGTTGTGACAAAGATTGGATTGATTGGCATGTCACGTTTTAAGACAACTTTTGCGACATCAATATTTGCTTTTATAATCTCTATGATAAGAATAGCGATCAAAACTAAGAAATCCCAAAGAAAGCGTAAGGTAATAGGTCCACCATCACGCTCTGTAAAAATAATGTCTTTGTTTAAGTAAAGAATGACGATCACACCAACACTACCAACTAACAAAGATTCTACAGATATGCCCGCATTAATAATATGCCAAAAGATTAATAGAATAAAAAACAGAAAAATGAAATTCTTTTTAACCTTAATTATTCATATGAGAGGTCGTCATCTGAAGACACTTCGCGTTCCGCGGGGATGGCCTTAGCTAACTTTTGTAGCAAAAATCGCTACAAAAGTGGATCTTCGGCTCATCCGATTCCCGCTGGAGTCTTCGTGTCTTCAGATGACTATACATTATTTCCGTTCACCCTTTAAGTGAGTGCGTACATATAAACGAAAGGCATTTAGTTAAGCATTATCAATTACTTTGCGATAAACTATGAATAATTTAGGTTTTAAATAAAGATAGTGGTTTTTTCATTAAGCACCTCTCTGAGATATGTCGTTTTTGACAACAATTTTAATTATTCTGTCATCTATAATAACTTATTATTAAAGAATAAAAAACCTTTTAGTTGAAAAATATTGAAATAACAATAATTATTTTTTCTCCTCTAATTTTAATACTAGTTTTTCTAAGATAAAACCATCTAGTCCTTTTGCAAAATTTTCATTCAGGGCATGGATAATATAACCGTCTTTTGTAATATCAACTGTTAACGTTCCTGGTGTTAAATTGATTACATTAGCGTATAACATCTTATTAAAGCCTGGATTATTCACAGCCATATCAAAAACCTTAAAGAAACTGTATCAAATCAATTAAAAATAGCCAATCGATCTTTCACTAATTAAGTGAAAAGGAGCCCGATCTTTGATATTGTATAAGTGTCTAAACAAACACAAATCAAGGAGGACTCCATAATGAAAAGTGTAATCGAAAAGTCACTTCATTTCAACAAAATGATCAAAGTTAATTTTGACGGTGGAAATTTAACCTCAGACTCAGGGCTAATATTGTACAAAGAGTTCGATGAAAAGATTGGATTAAGCCAGTCTATTCAAGAAACCCTTCAAGTCAAAGACCCTGTAGACCACCGAGAACATCCCAATCCTGATGTTGTCATTCAAAAAATTTATCAACATATTTCCGGTTATCACACAGATGACCATGCGGATGAATTAAAATATGAACCGATGTTTACCACGATTCTGGATAAGAGACGATTAGCTTCACAACCGACGCTGTCACGCCTAAATCAAAAATTTGATCAAGAAACGATGAAGCAACTCCAACAGGTCAATCAAAAATTGAACCGACGCGTTCAGAAGCTTAAGCCAAGCGAACATTTTGTTTTTGATTTAGATTCAGCCAATTTCACGACTTGTGGCAAACAATACGGCACAGATTACAATGCC
>NZ_BAABDL010000021.1:8266-8970 GCF_039539605.1 Amphibacillus indicireducens
TCGTGCAGGTAATGTTTATACGTCTCGCAATGTCGTTAGCTTTGTTGGTCCTGTGATCAAGGAATATAAAAAAATAAATCCAAGTGCAACTATCGCTGTCAGGGGTGATAGTGGATTCGCTGTCCCTGAACTCTACGAGTTGTGTGAAGAACATGAGATCAAATACGCGATTCGCCTTAAATCAAATAAGCGTTTAACATCGATGGCTCAAGACATTGAACATCAAATCGGGAATCGACTAAAACTTAATAACGGTGCGCCTTATGTGTTTTATAAAGAAATAACCTACAAGGCGGCAAGCTGGAACAAGCCGAGACGAGTGATCGTCAAGTTAGAAAGACCAGAAGGCGAACTCTTATTTCGTTATTCCTTCATTGTCACGAACTTAAGCTACCTCCCTAAAAACATCGTCAAATTTTATCAAAACCGTGGGACGATGGAGAATTTCATTAAAGAAGGAAAAAGTGGCTTTGCGTTCGACCAATTAAGTAGTCCTGACTTTTACACAAATGCGACAAAGCTACAAATTGCCTTACTCGCCTACAATTTTGCGAATTGGTTCCGCCGACTCTGTTTACCTAGAAGTATGAGTAAAAGCACCGTAGGAACCGTTAGAATCCAGCTGATCAAAATAGCAGGTAAAGTAGTCAATACAGCCCGTTATACCACATTCAAATTGTGTAGCAGTTGTTTATACAAAAAAC
>NZ_BAABDL010000021.1:8998-12650 GCF_039539605.1 Amphibacillus indicireducens
TTTTAAACGAGAATTTAGCGGGCAACCACACTTATTTAGGTATAAGTATTAAATCGTCCTGACTGTCATTTGTTTTTGGCATTTTACAGGGAAAGTACCTATAAAAAAATCAAGTTATGAATAATGCAGGTTGAATATAATAACCCCTACTTCACTCATACTAGGATGATAAATGTGAGATGAAGAAAAAACCTCACTTTAGTGAGGGTGGTCTTATGCTTCATGTAGTGCCCCAATATTTAAATCAAACCCTGCTTCATGAATAACCTCTGCGGTAGTCGGGTGAGCAAAGATCGTTTTTGTAATTTGTTGCTCGGTAAGTCCATTTGTAATTGCAATCGTAAGGCTACTAATTAAAGAAGAGGCATCTGGTCCAATGATAGAACCTCCAATAATTTCACTTGTTTTGTTGTCTTTAATGAGTTTAATAAAACCATCAGGCTCATTCATCGTTAAGGCCTTTCCGTTACTTGAAAATGAAACCTTACTTACTCTATAATCTAGTTTTTTATCTTTACATTCGTATTCTTGCAGACCGACGGTAGCTATTTCTGGCGATGTAAAGATGACATTAGGAACTGCTGAATAATCCATATCTGACTCTTCACCAAGTATATTATTAACAGCGTGGATTCCTTGATGTGACGCGACATGAGCAAGTTGGATAATGTTAGTCACATCACCGATCGCATAGATATTTTTAATATTTGTCTGCATCTTCTGATTAACGGCAATCCCATTTCTAGCTTCGTCCATACGAATTTTTATTTCTTCGAGATTCAGTCCATCAATATTTGGTTCGCGGCCAATAGCAACAAGCACTTTTTCACTAACTAAAAGTTGTTCTTTACCGTCTGTTTCGTAGGTTATAATTGCTTGTCCATTATTAGCTTGTTGAATTTTGGTTACTTTGGCTTGTGTATGAATATGAATGCCCTTTTGCTCGGATAGACGTTCGATTTCTTCGCATAAGTCATCATCTAGGATATCAAGAACATGATCCATAAATTCTAGTACATGAACTTCTACTCCGAGATTGCGATAAATACAGGCAAATTCCATGCCAATTACACCGCCACCAATAATGGTTATGCTATTTGGCAATTCAGTTAATGCCAGTGCATCCGTGCTGTTCATCACAAAAGGAAGTTCAACACCAGGAATGTTAACATGAGAAATCTTAGAGCCTGTAGCTATAATGGTATCTTTTGCTGAAATATGGGATGTATCCTTCCCATTTACAATGACTTTGTTATCTGATAGAAAAGATGCTGTTCCCTGAATGACACGAATCTTGTTCTTCTCCATTAAAAATGAAACCCCAGATACTAATTGATTGACGACTTCATCTTTTCGATCAATGATTTGTTTCATATTGATCTTTAGATCTGAATCTGATTCAATGCCAAATAAAGAACTGTTTTTCACGTTATCACAAATCTCTGCCGATTTAACAAGAGCTTTTGTTGGAATACATCCTACATTTAAGCAAGTTCCACCTAAGGTATCTTCTTTTTCAATAAGTGTGACATCGAGTCCTTTTTTAGCGGCATAAATAGCTGCCACATATCCTCCTGGTCCAGCGCCAATAATGAGTAAGTCCGTTGTCACCTCGTTTATAGGTTGTTCGCCGTCCGCTTTTTGTTCACTTGTATCATTCTTTTCGTCACTTTCTTGAATGGACTCTATTTCAAATAATATTTGCTTAGAAGAAACTTCACTTCCTTCTTCAATGTGAATTTGATTGATGACACCATCTTGATTGGCCGTTATTGTTCGATTTCCTTTACTTGTTTCGACCTCCGCTAATGAGTCGCCCTCAGAAACTTTGCTACCAATGGTTACGTGAATTTCTCCAACTTTACCCTTTTTTCCACCGGGAATTACAGACATTAAAATTTCCATTGCTAATTCTCCTTAAAAAGTAATTTTCTAAAATTAATTATAATAAACAGCAGATTGATAATTGAATAAATTCCAATCTGCTGTACAAAAGATTATATTTAAACTAGCTTAGTCATTTAAATTAATATCTGACAACATTAGATAATACTAATTTAACACCGTTTTCTAAACAATCTCCTACTGGACAAGTTTTTTCAATAAAATTTGCAAAGGCTTCTGCTTTTTCTTGTGATTCATTTGTTTTAAAGTGCATAGAAAAACGAATTTCTTCAAAGCCATTTCTTACATCCGCGAGTCCTAAAAAGCCATCTGGATCCAAATCACCCTCAAGTTCAACGTGAAATTCGTCAAAAGAGAAATTATGAGCTTCAGCAAATGCACTAGCAACAATAGTTTGGCAAGCACCTAAAGCGCATAAAACCATTTCAACAGGGTTCATTGCCTTGTCAGTCCCACCAAGATCTTCTGGTTCATCTGCTATAATTTTAAATCCTCTTGAGTTACATTCAACTTGAAGTCCATCAGGTAATTTTTTTGTAACTGCTTTAAATGTCGTTAACATAGTTTTTTCCTCCTAGCAAAGTTTGTGAATCATCGAGCAATGAAGATATTATACCACGGCGAAAATATAAAATCAATACTTAGCTAAGTAACTATATTCGAGTCTGATTCATTATTTGCTTCGGTGAGAATCCATTTAGAGAATGCAAAAGCACTTGAAAACTCTGATGAGCCGTTTAATTATGCCCTCACTTCTGCTGGTCGTAATGTTTTATTTTAGGGTCATAATCACGTTGTAAGAAGTGGCTATACACAGTACCAGTAATATGTAATAGCAGTGTGGATAGGAATAAATATATCTTCATCTATCTCTAGACAGTACTGTCCAATTTGTGGCGCGATAGCTTATATCAAATTGTTTATGTAGGTTAATCCAAGTAGTTGGTAGTTAAGTGGACTGGTTTTCTGTCTTCAAGCGTGTGCAAACTTCACCATATTTTCCACGTCTTTTATATTTTTTAATAAATCTAAAAGGAGTCTGTTGCTGTATAAAATCGTTAAATTTTAATGGAGGATAATATCGATGTTTTTTAAATTGGATGCAATAATTTTGGCGATGGCTGCAATCGCATTCATGTGAGGATTGTTTACCTTACTTATGTTTATCAGGAACGTGACGGATAAATAAAGCTCTACAAGTTGTTTTTGGAACATTGGCAATTTTGTTTTTCTTACTTGCGATTGGTAATTTCACAGGTTCTAGCGTGGTTTTAACGCTTGCCGGTTATGAAGGCATCATTTGGGGCTTCTCAGCGATTTATGTTGCTATGATACAAGTGTTGAATGAGTTATACGGCAAAAGGATTTTGCCAATCGTTGAGTATAAAGCTGAGGGTCATTTATGGACTAGTCGCGAAATTAATAAAGCGAGTTAATAATTCAGTGAACGAAAGAAGCTTAAATATAAAAAAGAAGTGAGCGCTCATGTCTCACTTCTTATTTTAATGATTAAGCTTTTTCCTCAATCCTATTTAAATTTTTCAGTATTGTTTGTCATCTTTTTACGATATTCTGTCGGGGAAATACCTTCTTTCTTTTTAAATAAATAACTAAAATAATTTGAATCCTGGATTATTCACAGCCATATCAAAAACCTTAAAGAAACTGTATCAAATCAATTAAAAATAGCCAATCGATCTTTCACTAATTAAGTGAAAAGGAGCCCGATCTTTGATATTGTATAAGT
>NZ_BAABDL010000021.1:12697-12880 GCF_039539605.1 Amphibacillus indicireducens
TAATGAAAAGTGTAATCGAAAAGTCACTTCATTTCAACAAAATGATCAAAGTTAATTTTGACGGTGGAAATTTAACCTCAGACTCAGGGCTATTATTGTATAAAGAGTTCGATGAAAAGATCGGACTCGGCCAGTCCATTCGAGAGATGCTTCAAGTCAAAGACTCTGTAGACCACCGGGAAC
>NZ_BAABDL010000022.1:0-27972 GCF_039539605.1 Amphibacillus indicireducens
CCTAACTGGCATTCGCTTTTGGCAATTTAATGGGCAAATCACCTATAAAAAATCAAGTTATGAATAATGCAGGGTATGAAGTTTTTTAAAAAATAGGAGTGAAGTTTGTGAAAAAGAAGTTTGTAATAGTATTACTTATCATGTTTATCTTTATACGTGGCTTTCAATATTCAAATCTAACTAGCTTTGCCCAAGCAGAGACATTTAATAATCCTGTTATTTGGGCTGACGTACCTGATCCGAGTGTTATTCGAGTCGGAGAGAATTATTATATGTCTAGTACGACAATGCATATGAGTCCAGGTCTGCCAATTATGAAGTCACAAGACTTGGTCAATTGGGAAATCGTTAATTATGTGTATGACATATTAGAAACGGGAGATAAGCAATCTCTAAGAAATGGGCAAAATGAATATGGGCAAGGATCGTGGGCAAGTAGTTTAAGGTATAACGATGGGACATACTATGTTGCCGTCGCCTCATTTAGCTCAGGAAAAACGTATTTATTCCAAACGGATGATATAGAAAAGGGCGAATGGTCTAGGTCAACGCTAGATGGTGTTTATCATGATATGTCATTACTATTTGACGACGATGGTCGCGTTTATATGGTATACGGTGGTGGAGACATTCAATTGGTTGAATTAAACGAAGAGGTTACTGCTATCAAAGAAAATGGCCTAAACAAAACCATTATCCATGATGCATGTAGTATCGCAGGTATCAATGGAGGTCTAGCAGCTGAAGGGGCACATATTCAAAAAGTGAATGGCTATTATTATATCTTTCTCATTACTTGGCCTGAAGGTGATATGCGAACACAATTAGTCTATCGATCTAATCAAATTGATGGTGATTATGAAGGCAGAGTCGCTCTAAGAGATGAAGGGATTGCCCAAGGAGGCATCGCCGATACTGTGAATGGTGACTGGTATGGATTTCTTTTTGGTGACCGAGGCTCTGTCGGTCGAATACCATACTTAGTCCCTGTTACTTGGGAAGACAATTGGCCAATTTTTGGTGTTGACGGTAAAGTACCTACAGAAATGAAGTTACCCGTCCAGTCTCATCAACCGATTCGAAGCATTGTTGCTTCCGATGAATTTTACTATCCACAAGCAAATCGTTCTTCTTTACCTGCACTCGACACTGATTTACAAGGTCAAGAAGCGAACGAAGCTAATCAAGAAATTATTGGAAATGGTCAATTTGAAGATGGTCTTAATCCATGGGTCGGTAATGGAGGAGCTCTCGTACAAGTGAGTGGACGAGAAGCAGCGGCTGGAAATCAGAGCTTATTTATATCGGGTAGAAAGGCCACTGGAGACGGTCCTAAGCAGTTCCTAACGGGCAAGATTAAAACAGGTAAAGTCTATCAAATCTCAGCAAAAGTCAAATACACAGAGGGACCTGATCGACAGACGTTTAATTTTAATATTCAAAATGGTCCAAGTTGGCAAGGGATTGAAGTCATTGCTTCAACAACCGTTAATCGAGGTGAATGGGGAACGATCGAAGGTACGTATACGCTTCCTGAAGAAGAAGCGGATTCTACTAAATTTATCTTTATTGAAACCCCTTTGGCAGAACACCCGGATCCAAAGATCGATTTAATTGATTTCTATGTTGATGATGTGTCCATTACAGATATAGCTACAGTAGAAGTAGAAACAGAAGGGGAATACGAGGGAAATGATTCCAAACTCCCACTTGTATGGCAGTGGAATCACAACCCCGATCATAATAATTGGTCATTAACGGAGCGAACAGGTTATTTAAGACTAAGAAATGGTCGGTTAAGTGCGAATCTAGTGAACGCAAGAAATACGTTAACCCAACGAACATTTGGACCGGTGAGCTCAGGTCAAATTGCGATTGATGTCAGTCAAATGAAAAACGGTGATGTAGCAGGTCTTGCAGCATTTCAAGCTAACTATGGGTATGTCGGAGTAACGATGAAAGGTAATCAAAAATCACTGATTATGGCTAAAGCTACTCAAGATAACGGCGAAGAAGTCTTAGAAAGTATTCCTTTAGGCCAAGATCGAGTTTATTTAAAGGCTGATTTAGATTTTACCAATCAGATAGATCAAGCACGCTTTTATTATAGTTTAGACGGTATAGAGTGGGTTACTATAGGACAGACACTACAAATGAGTTATACACTTCCTCACTTTATGGGTTATCGTTTTGGATTATTTAATTATGGGTCCTTATCGACGGGAGGATATGTTGACTTTGATTATTTTAGAGTGAGTGATCAAATCACAGGTACGCAGCAACCTGAAACAATATTATACGCCCGTATCGATGAAGTGGTAGAAATAACTGATCAAGGCGAAAAAGAAATTCAGGTACCAATCCGCATGGATTCATTGCCTGAGGGTGACTACTCGTCTCTCATAGCATCAGTAAAAATACCTTATGGTTTGTCGGTTATGGATGTTGATTTTAACTTAGATAATATCGATGGAGATGCAACATACACGTTTTCAAATCATCAATTAATCATTCGTTTAGAAGGCGAAAATGTTGGCTTCACTCATAGAGATACGGATCAATTTGTAACCTTGCACTTGAAAACAGATGCGAATAACCAAGTAAACCAAGTAGAAAATTTGAGAGTAGATTACATTGATGTATCAGGAGATCAAGTGACTTATAACACTCATGAAGCAGTTGTACAACTCACCTTAACGACTCAAATGCAAAGTGAATCTAAAGACTATGCGGCAGGAGAATTAAATCCGCTTTATCCAGTTGTTAGTGTTGGAGCGATAGTAGCTTTATTAGGTGTTGCGCTAATTGTAATTAAGAAAAAAAATAAAGGCGCTTAAGTTTATACTGGTAAATTGAAGCAAGTCAAAAGATAAAAAACTAGTATTTACCGGGTATCGTTTTTCGTTATTTTCATTTATACTGGAAAGAGTAAACGCTTTCTTGTGAAAGATGGGTATGATGACTTAATAAAGCAAATGCTCATGTCGATGATTAACTTGTATAGAAAGTGTCAAAACAATAGGAGGTCACTTATGTTAAAGAAAATGCCAAGACGTGTGATTTGCACGTTAATGATTTTAACGCTTTTCCTACCGAATATTTTACAAGTCGTCCCGGTGTATGCTGAAGAGCTAACAGTCGTAGCAACTTATGATTTTGAAGATGAAACGAACCAGGGATGGATGCCAAGGGTTAACAGTGAACAATTATCAGTCACTTCTGACTCAGCGAAGTCGGGTGATTTTAGTCTACTTATTGAAAACCGCGAAGGTACAGCAGCTGGACCAACTCTAGATGTGACATCAGACATATCGGAAGAGCATACTTATGAGTTAGAAGCATGGGTTAAACTAGCACCGGGTGAAGAACCTGCTGAACTATTAATTTCAGTTCAAGAAGAACCGATGTCTGGTGATACACATTATGAAAATATCTCACCGGCACTTACTGTTACAGATGAAGAATGGGTTCTTTTAGAAGCAAGTTATCAAAGAGATCCAGATATAACGAACCTACATTTTTATGTAGAAGAACCATATGATCCTGATCAAACGACAGGTGTATCTTTCTATTTAGATGATTTTATTATTCGTTCAAGTGGTGAGCGCGTTATCCTTGAAATTGAAGATATCACGCCACTTAAAGAAGCTTATGCAGATTATTTCCATATTGGTGCAGCGATTTTCCCAGGCCAACAAACTGGGCTCCACGGAGAACTGCTAGCCAAGCATTATAATATGATCACTGCTGAGAATATTATGAAGCCTGAATCGCTACAACCCGTTGAAGGACAATTTAATTTTGCCCAAGCGGATGCGATGATTGAGTTTGCTAAAGAAAATGATATGGCCGTACGTTTCCACACATTAGTTTGGCATAGTCAAACACCAAATTGGTTCTTCCGTGATGCAGAAGGAAATCCAATGGTTGTAGATGGAGAAGTAGCGGATCCAGATAATTATGAAACAAATAAACAACTTTTACTTGATCGAATGGAGACACATATTCGAACAGTAGTCGAGCGCTATGCACATGATATTGATTCATGGGATGTTGTAAACGAGGTTATTGAAGGTGGCGGCTACCGTAAGAGTGAATATTATATTATGACAGGTACTGATTTTATCCATGAGGCATTCAGAATTACGAGAGACGAATTGGATAAGCAAGGCGCTAATGGTAAACTCTATTATAATGATTATGAAAGTCAAGACCCAACGAAAAGTCGTTTAATTTATAATATGGCTGAAGAAATGATCGAGCTTGGAATTCCAATCGATGGTATTGGTCACCAAGCACATATGACGATCACTTGGCCATCAATTGATCATTTAGTTGAGTCAATTGAAAGAATGGCAAGCTTAGGTTTAGATAATCAAATAACAGAATTGGATATGAGTATTTATTCATCAGATCAGCAAGCATCTTATGGATCGTATGATAATATCCCTGAAGACGTACTTGAAACTCAAGCAGAGCGCTATCGAGAATTATTTGAAGCGTTACGCGAATTATCTGATGACATTAGTAGCGTTGTGTTCTGGGGAATCGGTGATGATCATACATGGTTACACAACTTCCCTGTTCAAGGAAGATTAAATGCACCATTTGTTTTTGATCATGAACTCCAGGCAAAAGAAGCATATTATGCCATTACTGAGTTCTATACGCCATTACCGCAAACGGCTACACCGATGTATAATTACTTATTGATCGGTGGCACGCTAGTTGTTATTGGAATCGGTTATTTTATTTTTCAAAAGAAAAGAAAAACAAAAGAATCATAAATAAAGGAATAGATATGAAGGAGCTACCATCTAGGTAGCTTTTTCATTACATTAACTTTTAAGTGAAGGAGAGTAAGATACATCGTGAACAGTCAAATCATGTGGTATCAACAACCCGCTAAAGAATGGAATGAAGCACTTCCTGTTGGGAACGGCCGTTTAGGTGGCATGATCTTTGGACAAACCATTCATGAACGCATTCAATTAAATGAAGATTCAGTTTGGTACGGTGGTCCAAGAAAACGTGAAAATCCAGATGCGAAGAAGAATTTACCGAAAATTAGACAGTTACTAAAAGAAGGACGAATTCGTGAAGCTGAACACCTCGCGAACTTAAGTTTACCAGGGTTGCCAGAATCGCAACGTCACTACCAACCACTTGGCGACTTAAATCTCTATTTTGGCCATGATAAGGTTGAGAATTACAAGCGATCATTAGATTTAAAGGAAAGTACAGCGGAGGTCAGCTATCGTTATCAAGATGTAGACTATCATCGTGAGATTTTTGCAAGTTACCCCGATCAGGTGATTGTCATCCATCTAAGTGCCTCTAAAGAAAAGTCAATTAATGTGACGGCCTGGTTAGATAGAGGTCATACACGGTACCTTGACCAGCTGGAAGCAAGAGATCAAAATGGATTGTTTATGGCGGGTGAAACAGGGGGCAAGGGAGTTTCGTTTCATGGAGAATTAAAGGCAACATCGAGTGACGGTACGATTGAAACAATTGGAAACCGGCTATTGATTAACGGTGCGACAGAGGTAACCATCTTACTTACTGCAGCGACAACCTTCCGTTATGAAAACCCTGGTGAGCAGTCACTAAATGTTTTAAATAAAGCAAGTAAAAAAGCATATGATCAACTTAAACACGCGCATATAAATGATTATCAAGTTCTGTTTAACCGAATGAGTCTTCGGTTAGGAGAAACAGATCATCAATCAGAGCTACCGACAGACCAAAGACTAGAACAGATGAAAGAAGGAAATAAAGATCAGAAATTATTAGAGATCTATTTTAACTTCGGTCGCTACCTATTAATCGCATCAAGTCGACCCGGTTCATTACCTGCAAACCTACAAGGTATATGGAATGAGCACATGACGCCTCCTTGGGATAGTAAGTTTACGATTAACATCAACGCTGAGATGAATTATTGGCCAGCTGAAATCTGTAACTTAAGTGAATGTCACTTGCCATTATTTGACCATATCGAACGCATGCGTGAGCCTGGCCGGGTGACAGCTGAAGTCATGTATGGCGCTCGCGGATTTGTTGCTCACCATAATACAGATATTTGGGGAGATACTGCCCCACAAGACATGCACTTACCTGGATCATATTGGCCAATGGGAGCAGCTTGGTTAGTTTTACACCTATGGGAACATTATCAGTACAATCAGGATATCGACTTTTTAAAACACGTTTATCCGACAATTAAGGAAGCTGCGCTATTCTTCATCGACTTTTTAATTGAAAATGATGAAGGCTATTTGATAACGTCTCCTTCTGTATCACCTGAAAACACGTATATCTTACCTAATGGAGAAAGTGGAACATTATGTGAAGCACCATCAATGGACAGTCAAATCATACATGCGTTATTTACAAGTTGTATAATAGCAAGTGAATTACTTGATGAAGATAAAGAATTTGCAAATGAGTTAGCTGGTATAAAAGCTAAATTACCACCGATTCAAATTGGAAAGCACGGACAAATCCAAGAATGGCTAGACGATCATGATGAAGCAGAACCAGGGCATCGCCACATCTCACATTTATTTGCTCTTCATCCTGGTGATCAAATTAACTTTAACGACACACCAGAATTAATTGAAGCAGCAAAAGTGACATTAGAACGCAGATTGTCTGAAGGTGGAGGTCACACCGGTTGGAGCCGTGCCTGGATTATAAATATGTGGGCAAGACTCAGAGAAGGTGAACGTGCTTATCAAAATGTACTTGAATTATTAAAATCATCAACATTGCCAAATTTATTTGATAATCACCCGCCATTCCAAATAGACGGAAATTTTGGGGGCATTGCAGGGATTGCAGAAATGATAGTACAAAGCCATCAAGATGCAATTGATATCCTCCCTTCATTGCCAAACGATTGGTCAAGTGGTTATGTAAGAGGAATAAAAGCACGTGGTGGTTATGAATTAGAAATGGAATGGGAAGCGATGGAGCTAAAATGGATAAAAATCAAAGCAACGAAAGATGGGAAAGTTCGTTTGAATTTATCTAAAGGCGAAACCCTTCAATTCCAAGATCACTCACAAAAGCTTGATAAAGATGAAAATGGAGATTTCGTTTTTAACGTTCAGGCTGACAAAACGTATCATTTAATAAGTCAATAAAAACTTAAAAACAGTTCTATGTGCGGATTTGATGCAAATAGAACTGTTTTTGTTAGGTTACTAAAACTCTTTGAGTCCTTAGAGGTGTTTACGTAACATTTCGGAAGCTATTTAGTGTTAAAAAGTAACGCAAGCGGCCTTTACGTCACAATTCAGAAGCTTTTTGGTGTTGAAAAGTAACGCAACACGTGTTTACGTACCATTTCAGTTGATTTTTAACATCGATTTGGATTGAATAAAAAAAGGAATCCAGTGATAACTGAATTCCTTAACATGATTAACAGCGTTTTAACCAACACACTTATTTAATTATTTTTCGTCAGCAACAATTTTATCAATTTGGTCAAGCTCGTCTTGCGTGAACTCTAAGTTCTCTAAAGCGGCGACATTTTCTTCAATTTGGCTGACTCGACTTGCTCCGATTAATGCTGAGGCAACGGTTTTTTGACGTAATACCCAAGCTAGAGCCATTTGTGCCAACGATTGACCTCGTTCTTTAGCCATCTCATTCAAATCAATCACTTTCGCTAACTTTTCTTCAGAAATATCTTCGCGATTTAAAAAGGGAATATGTGCTTTAGCAGCACGTGAGTCTTCTGGGATTCCTTTTAAGTACTTGCTTGTCAACAACCCTTGTGCTAAAGGAACGTAAGCAATTGCACTAGCGCCTACATCATCGAGGACATCCGTTAAACCATCCTCAATCCACCTTTCAAAAATTGAGTAAGAAGGTTGATGAATGATAAACGGTGTTTTTTGTTCACTTAGGATCTCAGCAGCTGCCTTCGTTTGCTCAGCACTATAATTAGAAAGACCGACATAAAGAGCTTTACCTTGACGTACAATTAAGTCAAGTGCAGCCATTGTTTCTTCTAAAGGCGTATCTGGATCAGGTCTATGATGATAGAAAATATCAACATAATCTAAATCCATGCGTTTTAAACTTTGATCCAAACTGGAAACCAAATATTTTTTAGAGCCAAAATCTCCATACGGACCTGGCCACATGTAATAGCCAGCCTTACTAGAGATAATTAATTGATCACGGTACCCAGCTAAGTCTTTTTTAAGGATTCTGCCAAAATTCTCTTCCGCGGCACCAGCAGGTGGGCCATAATTATTTGCTAAATCAAAATGTGTAATGCCTAAATCGAAAGCGCGTGTAATTAAATCTCGTTGATTTGTTAAAGCGTCGGACTCACCAAAATTATGCCAAAGCCCAAGAGAAATGGCAGGCAGCTTAAGACCTGAACGTCCAACACGGTTGTAGAGCATTGTCTCATATCTGTTACTTGCAGGCTGATAGCTCAAAGAAAATTCCTCCTTTAATATCTTTATATAGTTAATAATAAGCACAAAAAAAGATATGTGCAAATAGGAATGATGGCATTTATAGAGAAATAAAATTATATTAGAAAATTCAAACCTTTTAGTTTACAAAGTAGACCGATTCAAGTAATCTAACAATGAAAACGTTCACACTATAATAACTTTGGAGGTATGTTATGGAACTTATGATTGAACAGTTCTCAAGTATGAATTTGCTGAATCAATTTTGGTTTTCTTTATTTTTGATTATACCAATTGTACTCATAGCAAGAACTGTCGTAGCAGGTACCCGTTATTCGCCAATCTTGATTATTGTTATTTTTGGTTTATCAATGGGCTACATATTAGTCGAAACAGGAGTTGCGGAACCAGGAATTCCTTCTTTCCCAATGGTTAATATGATCGCATCCTCAACCATTATCGCTCTGGTTGTGACCTTTTTCGTCGGTGGGCAAGCCTTACGGAAAATGTTTGCGAAGGATAAATCAGATGTTGATGAATTGGTGATCCCGTCAGATGAAGAATCTGTACTTGGTACGACAAGAACACAAATAGTCATGATTATCCGTGCCTTCTTTTTACTAATTGGTATTGAAGGTGCAACACGATTGTTAATCGGTCAAAGCAATAGCGCACTCAATGAAGTCTATCCATTAATTGCGTACATTGGAATCGTTGGAGCGATTATCTTTATTGACAATCGAGCGACGATTAAGAATAAACCGCTGTATATCCGAAAAGGTATTATAGAGATTATTGCAATTATTGTTGTTTTATATTTATCTAGCTTGATTGCCGGATGGATAAGCCCAATCATTTCATTACCACAAATTTTTTACACAATGGTTCTATCCTCACTAACAGGAGCCCTACTTTATCGCTGGTCACTAGGCCCAACGATAAAAGCACTATTATTTGCGGGTATCCCTGTTGTATTAGCCGGTAATTTTATGGTCGGTGGCTCGCGAATGGGTGATGCCTTCTTAGTAGAAGGAATGACATCGGTCTTAGCATACGGATTTTTTGGTCAATTGTTCTTTATGTTTGGTGGAATTGCATTAATCATGTTTTTAGGAAAAACAAATCATATTCGAAATCTAGCTCCTGGGGCTGCAGGCGCGCTTTCTCACTCGGGCTTAACTGGGGCGGCTACAGCGGGAGATTTAGGATTAGATGCTCAAAGACGTACGCCTATTATGGTTAACATGCCGTTTTTCGGACACATCTTTGTCTTCTCGATTTTAGCCATTAGTTCGGAAAGAGAAAGCTTATGGATGTGGCCATCGATTTTAGTTGTCGTGATCGGTTTAGCCCTTACTTTTATGGCTATGCGTACGTTAAGTAAAGCGAATGGAAATGATGCACAAGAAGTTAAATCACTCATGCAATTTTCATTCGGCTGGCAAGTTGTCGCGGTCTTTGGTGGCCTACTATTATTAACGCTGGGTTCATTACCACTTGACTACGCAGGGATGGGAACAACTTCATCCTTATCACACTTTGGACTTTTTGCAGCAACACAAGGCGGGCTTTTTGGTTCAGAAGCGGCTCACTTGATCCCGTTTATCTTCTCTATGCCATTCTTAGTTCACCCAGTCGTCTTCTTTATGTTTGGTAAAGCGATGAAGGATGAAGGAAGAATGCCAGAGAAAGCTGTTTATGCACTAGCAACAATCGGTGCGATTGGTGTGTTAGTGTCAGCATTTGTTCTTTAATTAATAGAGAGGTTTTGGCTAAAGTCAGAACCTCTTATTTTTTTGCTTACATTACAGTTTGAAATAATAATAGCTAAGGTTAAAATGAAGGAAAGTTTTTCAAACTATATTATGCCTTTGAAAAGCATTCATCATAAGGGGGACTTAACTTGACTCTAATAACTGATATGCAAATAATAGATGATATTATGGAACAAATTTTATCAAAAACATTACGACCAGGTGAAAAGTTACCCTCTGAAAATGAATTAGCTGATCACTATCGCGTACCGAGGATGACGGTAAGAAGTGCTTTGGTTAAACTCGAAGAAAGAGGTCTTGTCTATACGATACAAGGTAAAGGCCGTTATTTAAGAGAAAAATCAAAACAAATTCAATTACATCTCACGGGTCATTCAAGTTTTACAGATAAAATGAATCAATTAGGCTATCATTTGTTGGTAAACCTTTTTCATTCGTATCTAACAGTTCAACCTCAGGTTTTGTTGTTCCATCATCAGCTATCGTTGATTACTTTAGTGATCATGATGAGTATGGTGATTTAACGGCAGAAGATTTAATGGAAGGCGGACCGTTCTTTTCGCAAGTCTTATTCGGTGGTTCACACCAAGGCTCCGCAGTGTACTTATTAAACAATTCAGTTGAAGTTGCTGCATTTTGCGACACGTGAGTTGGTAACTATGTAGAAGTTGCTGACGGTGAGCCTAATATGCCTGGCACAACTTACCGTGTACTAGACGATGCCGTTGAACCGTTTAACACAGTTACAGGTAAAGAGTTCGTATTAATTAGTGTAACGCCTGTATTAAATGCTCCTTTTGCAGCTAACTTAGACGTTTTAAGTGAAGAAGATTTTAAAATTATCCAAGAACTTTTTGCCTCAGACGAAGTTGCAAATAACGAGAAGATTTTTGTCCCTTCAGATTCTGAAAACTCTGGATTATTCTCTAAATCTGGTAATGAAAGATTTTTAATTGTTGAAGATGAATGGTTTAACCCTATCCGAGAATTACAAAATTAATTCATAAAAATTAAAGATAGAGTATGCAGAGTGGCATACTCTATCTAATTAACTGAATTTTTAGTAAATGCACTTTTTATTAAATGACTGACAAAGGAGCAACAAAATGACGTTATTACAAATTAATCATCTGGAAAAATCTTATGGATCAGATACAAAGGTCTTAAAAGATGTTAACTTCTCTGTAGATGCTGGTGAATTTGTTTCTATTATTGGTTCCTCAGGAGCTGGTAAATCGACTTTATTACGTTGTATTAATCGTATTGTTGAAAGTGATAATGGAGAAATTCTATTTAACGGAACAAACGTCCTTCATTTAAAGAAGAAGGAGCTAAGAAAACTACGTACAGATATTGGTATGATTTTTCAACACTATAATCTTGTTCCAAGACTAACGGTTATTGAAAATGTTCTACATGGCCGATTCGGCTATAAAGGAACGATAGAGGGTGTTTTAGGTCGCTTTACAGAAGAGGAAAAGGAAAAGGCTTTTTATTTATTAGCAAAACTCGGTATCGAGGAGCACGCGTACAAACGCTGTGATCAATTGAGTGGTGGACAACAACAACGTGTTGGTATTTGTCGTGCATTGATTCAAGATCCAAAGCTTATCTTGTGTGATGAGCCGATTGCTTCTCTTGATCCAAGTTCATCAAAAGTAATAATGGATCACTTAAAGTCAATTACAAGGGATTTAGGCATTACATGTATCGTTAATTTACATCAAGTAGAAGTAGCATTAGAGTATTCTGACCGGATTATTGGGCTTAAACAAGGACAAATTATTTTTGATGGAAGAAGCGTTTTACTACGTCAAGAAGATATTAACCACATTTACGGTAAAGACCAAAGAGAATTAATCACGGTATAAGGGGTTCAAACAGATGAATGAAAAATATATTAGAAAAAATAAGTAGATGACATTGGTGATTTTCGTCATAGTTATAGTGATTACATTTTTGTCAGCGATGATTACGGAATTCAGTTTTATTAATAGCGTCAGAACCATCCCCGAGGCGCTAAAATGGATGTTATCAAACCTGATGATTTCTAGTGATACGTGGAGCAGATTCCCTACTATATTGAGAAGGCTTAGTGAAACTGTATTTATGTCTATTGCAGCCACAACAATTGCTGCTGTATTTTCACTATTTTTAGGAATCGCTGGTTCGGAAACAACAAAAGTAAATCATGTTCTAAGTCGTTTTGCTAGATTCATCGCATCATTCTCGCGAAATATTCCAGTCGTTGCGTGGTCGCTCATCTTACTCATTTCTTTTGGTCAAAATTCTTTAACTGGATTCTTAGCTCTATTCGTCGGGACGCTTGGTTTTCTCACCAGAGCTTTTATCGAAACAATTGACGAAGCAAATCACAGTGCGATTGAAGCTTTACAAGCAACAGGTTCTACCTACTGGCAAATTGTTACTAAAGCCGTGATTCCTCAAAGTCTACCACAGATGTTAAGCTGGATTTTATTTATGGTCGATACCAATATTAGAAGTGCAACACTGGTTGGTATTCTAACAGGTACAGGCATTGGCAATACATTTGACATGTATTATAAAACAATGAATTACAATGCGGTAGCACTTGTGACATTAACGATTGTTATTGTGGTCATTTTAATAGAGATGATTTCAAATAGGATACGGAGGATTATTTTATGATGGACTTAGTCGGAAATAGACTTGAACTAAAGCCAATCTATATGAGAAAGACAAAAAATAAATATTAAATCAGGTAACAAGATGAATCTTGTTATAAAGCTAACGATTTTTGTATTAACAGTTTTAACAGTTGCTGCTTTCTTTGTCTTTGACTATACCGGTTTAAATCTACAAAGAGCTATCCCACAAACTTGGCATAACCTGAGGCTTTTGTTTTTAGAGCCTTCACTAAATCACTTTGATTGGCAGGTAGCTATTTATCAAGTTGCAGTTACCCTTGCTCTAGGTGCATTAGCGACAGTCATTGGAGGAGTCATTGCCTTTTTCCTTGCGCTATTGGCAGCGGAAAATTTATCAACACCAAGAATTTCTAAAACGATCCGTGTACTGATGGCATTTGTTCGAGCAGTACCCACTGTATTATGGGTGTTGATTTTTGCAATAGCCGCAGGACTAGGAAGTGAAGCGGCAGTGCTAGGTATGCTCTTTCACTCAGTTGCTTATTTGGTCAAAGCCTTCTCTGAGTCAATTGAAGAGTTAGATGTAGGAATTCTGGAAGCCATGCGCGCAACAGGGTCAAATTGGTGGCACATTGTCGTCCATGGTGTTATACCATCGACATTTACTTATATGCTATTATGGACTTTTCTGCGATTTGAAGTAAATTTTGGCGTTGCAGTAGCAATGGGAGCTGCGGCCGGTGCTGGCGGTATTGGGTTTGAACTCTTTATGGCCTCAGGCTTTTACTTTGATTTAAGAGAGGTCGGGTTTATTACTTATTCAATTTTGGCCGTGGCTATTTTGCTAGAAATGATCTCAACACAATTAAAACAGCGCAATTTTCCTTCAAAAGTAACACGATAAATGCTAACGAGAATAACTCCCTATATTTTGATAGAATAACAACTCCCAACTGGTGTTTTAAACTGGTTACCACCAATTAGGGAGTTGTTATCATGTAAACTAATATCCAACTTGTACTGCTGCAATAACAATATACATTAAATCATTTTTATCATCTTGATCCGGCAAAATAATACCACTAGATGTGGCAAGTCCACCATCAACAACTTCTACTGTCACTTCACCATAGGGAATCTCACTTTTTACGACGTCTAGATCTAATAATGATTCATCATTTGGAATGGCCAAAACGATATTGACCTTCATATTATGCAATGATTGGTCGGGCAAATAATCTTTTATTCCCGGCATGGAGTTTGCATGAATGGCATTTTGAACCGCTCGACGAGCAGCTTTGGTAATATCCTGACCATGCGTATCCACTCCAACACCTGTTTGTATAAAGATAACTTTTTCCATTGACTCATCCTCCAATCTAATAATTTTGTCGATATTTCCCGGGAAATAGTTTTGTATTCTATTTCCAGACTACTATTGGTATACCCATTCCCGATAGATTAAAACGAAAGATAACTATTCGAGTGAGTTTATTAAAACCGCTCTTTTTTGGCGTTTGAATAGTTTTTAAAAATAAAGAATGAGTTAAAAGCATCAACATAGGACATTTTAAACCTTTTTTACTCCGAAAGTGTCCAATATGGCACCTACATAGGACACATTACACCTTTTACAGTCTGAAAGTGTCCAATATGGCACCTACATAGGACATTTCGAGGTCTCATTTACAAAAAAATGTCCAATGTTGAGCTGCCGTCTCTAAAAAATTGTGTGCGCTCTTTAGATGACTATCGATAAATGCTTTTTTCCACCTTGCGGAGTTGAATTTTCGACTGAAAACCTGTTTTGATATGGTAAGCATCCGCAAAAGAGCCTTGATTCAATGCGACGCCAATTTTCTCAAGTGAATTAATATAGAGTAAGGGTTCGCCGACTCTTGTGTCAGCGAATGATTTTCCAAAAGAGATCAGATTTTTATATATTTGACGGCTATGGTTATAAATCGTAACTTCTAGTGTGTCACCGTATCCAATACCTTCTTGTTCGAAAAATTGCTTGTTAATGTTAGTCCATACGTTTCCAAAGCGAACATCTAAGATATCTATATAACCCGTGATGATATGATCCTTAATTTCCACCTCTGGAATAGTTAATTCAATAATTTCATCAAGATCTACTCGAGGACCGACTTCTTCAAACGTTATTGTTCCAGAAGCAAGCCTTGCTCCAGTAAAAGCATATACATCGCGACCATGAAAAGTATACGATTCATACGAGCGTGGTAATCGATTCACCTTTTCATCAATTTCCCTCACTTCGCTTAAACCAACAGATTGAGACAAGTGTGTTAAGGTTCCATTATCAGGTGTCACAATATATTGATTAGCGTGTGTTTTAGCAACAACACTTAAGCGATCAGACCCAACGCCAGGATCCACAATCGATACAAAAACAGTTCCTTCTGGCCAGTAAGACGTACTTTGATATAAACGATAAGAAGCTTCAAAAATATTATAAGCAGGAATTTCATGTGTCACATCATATAATTGTAAATCGAGGCTAACTGACTTTGCTACACCATACATTGCGCTCACAGCTCCATCAGCCAAACCAAAATCCGATTGAAAAACCAACAAATTATTCATTATAAAAAACTCCTTTCAATTTTTAAAAATTAAAAAACGCCCTATTGTTCGGTTAAGAACAATAAGGGCGTTGGGTTCACGATCAACACGGTACCACCTTAGTTTACGATTTGCTTACACAAATCATCTCAATAAGTACTCCGCCTAATAAACAAGGCTTTTATACTTTGGTTTTGATAACGAGTACCACCACTCGGGCGTTACTTACTTGTATAAATCATTATACGTTCAGTTCCCAGCTCATAGGCCATTTTCAGTATCCGCATTTTTGCTTCTTTTCAGCTACCGAAGCTCTCTTTTTAAAAAATACATTAACACTTACTTTCCCTAATCACAGCTTTTATAATTTGTTAACTTATAAAGTTGTTTTATATTATAGGTGAAATAGAATAAGAAAGCAAGTATTTCTACCAAGAAGTCTGAATCATTAATCATTTTGATGATTATTGGTTTTAAATAAAATGAACTGGGAAGAGTACAAGTATGTGCCTGAATAAAAAGCTTCATGCACGCTTAAACTATTAAAATGAAAGAGGGTAATCGCTGGTGACTAAAGTAGGTATTGTTGTTGGAAGTTTAAGAAAAGACTCTTATTCAAGAAAAATTGCTGAGAATGTTGCAAAGTTATTTCCAGAAGGTTATGAAACAGAGTTTATTGAAATTGGGAATTTGCCACTTTATAACGAAGAGTACGATGGAAACTCGCCAGAGGAATATCAGTCATTTAGGGAAGCTGTAAGCGCTGTAAACGCAGTTCTTTTTGTCACACCTGAGTATAACCGTTCGGTACCTGGTGTGCTTAAAAATGCCATTGACGTCGGTTCGAGACCATACGGTGAGAGTGTTTGGGATGCAAAACCAGCAGCTGTCGTGAGCCAATCGATTAGTAATTTAAGTGGTTTCGGTGCCAACCATCATTTACGTCAGTCACTCGTGTTTTTAAATATGCCAGTTCTGCAACAGCCGGAGGTATATTTAGCGAATTCGCAAGATCTAATTGACGAGAGTGGCAATATTAGCAATGAACAAACGACACAGTTCCTTCAGTCATTTGTCGATGCGTTTGTTGATTTCATGAACCGATTTTAAAACTAGAAAGACCTTTACCTCCTTGATTTAAAGAATGATTAAATCTAGGGGGTATTTCTTTGCTCAATATTTTCATAAATATGTGTTTGTTGATATAATTACTATATGAGTGGGCAAAATAAGGCCTGCTCAATTTTTTATAAAAAAAACGGGGGATTAATCTTGATAACAGCGATCATTACGCTAATTATATTGATTTTGATTAACGCATTCTTTGCAGCGTCTGAACTTGCATTTGTAAACGTGAATGCGAATAAAGTAAAACGAAGGGCCGAGGCAGGTGACAAGAAAGCTCAGAAGCTTCATCAACTGACTTCAAATCCAAGCCTTTTTCTAAGTACGATTCAAATTGGGATTACGTTAGCGGGATTTTTATCAAGTGCATTTGCAGCCGACTTCTTTGCAAATCCATTAGCACAATTACTTGTTAATTTAGGTGTTCCAATGTCTTTAAGTGTCCTGCATACGCTATCTGTTGTGGTGATTACAATTATTTTATCTTATTTCACCCTAGTTTTTGGAGAGCTCGTGCCAAAGCAATTAGCTTTACAAAAAGCGGAGCAAATCTCAAATGTGGCCGTAGGACCTATCGCACTATTAGCAAAACTTTGTTTGCCAATTGTAAAATTTCTATCCTTTTCGATAAACGCGATTTTACGCTTGTTCGGAATTGATCCAAACGACAAAAGCGCCGAAGCAACGGAAGAGGATATTCGCTTAATGATAGATATGGGTGAAGACATGGGTACGATCAACCAATCTGAGCGAACAATGATTGAAAATGTGTTTGAATTTAACGATAAATTTGTCAGTGACATCACAACACATAGAACAGAGATGTCTGCACTATCGATCGACCTAAGCTATGATGAAACGCTAGATTTGATCGATCAATATCGATACACGCGCTTTCCGGTTTACGAAGGATCAATGGACAACATCATTGGTATCTTGCATGTGAAAGACTTATTTCAATATATCAGAAAAGGCACAAATGAATCCTTTGATTTAAGAGAAGTGATTAGAGAACCTTATTTTACCTTACAAGTGCAAACCATTGATGTGTTATTTACCAATATGCGAAAAAACAATATTCATATTGCGATCGTGCTTGATGAGTTTGGTGGCACGGAAGGCTTGGTAACGATTGAAGATGTGATCGAAGAAATTGTAGGAGAAATCTCAAGTGAAAGCATCGAACCAGGCTTCCTAGATGAAGAAATTACAAAAGTATCAGAAAACGAATATCGGATGAAAGGGACGTTCCGACTTTGGGAGCTTGAAGATATCCTAAAAGTGGGCTTGCCAATTGACGATTACGATACGGTAAGTGGCTTTCTCATTGACAACTTAGGTTATGTCCTTTCAGAAGGAGAGCATCCAACCTTCACATTTGAGAACTTGTTTTTCAAAGTAAATCACGTAGACGACAATCGAATCGAAACCGTGACGGTGAAAGTTTTAGACCGTTAATGAAAAATTGATTAGTAAAAGAGAAGCACCTTAAACCTAATTTACATGTACATTAAGAAGCATCAGCTGTGCTTTACACTTAACAGCTGATGCTTTTTAGTCGAAAAATTAATTTTTAAAACAATTGTCTAATCCTTTGCAGTTGGCGATCGTGATAAAAGTGAGCGATTCTTTGTTCAATCACAACATGACTATTTACTTGACGACTCAATTGAAAGTGTATAATTTCCAACAGTTGATTAGATTTTCGCTTTAGTTGTTTCATAGTTCTCATCCTCTGCGCCTTTGATAATTTAATCATAGCGAGAAAAATGGAAAATAAAAACAGACTTCTGGTGGATATTTTTTCATCCATTTGGTGGAGTGTAAATCATCCTTAGGGTGGAATTCAAAACCTTATCCTAACCCAGATTTCCTTACTAACTGTTGAAGCGGGTCCCAAACACCGTTATATGGCGGGGCATAGCTTAAGTCTAGATCGAGTATTTGCGTGATCGTTAATTTCGCATATAAAGCAGTAGCCAAAACATCAACTCGTTTCGACACGCCTTTTTTACCAATCACCTGTCCACCAAGTAATTGCTTTGTTTCCGTATGATAAATAAGTTTTAAATAGAGCTTTTCCGTTTCAGGATAATACCCAGCATGTGAAATCCCTTCACTTGAAACCACATCAAATGGAATGCCGAGCTGATCAGCTTCTTTCTCACTCAATCCCGTTCTTCCTAATGCGAAATCAAAAAACTTCACAATCGTTGTCCCGACAATTCCGTTAAACGTATGCGCACCACCAGCCATATTCATACCCGCGATTCGGCCTTGTTTATTCGCTGTGGTACCTAATGGAATAAAATCATTTATTTGCTTGACTCGATGATACTGTGAAGCACAATCACCCGCCGCATACACATTTTCAATCGATGTTTGCATATAATCATTTACTAAAATCGCTCCGTTATCTAACAAATGAATCCCTGTTGATTCGAGAAATTCAGTATTTGGCTTCACACCTATCGCAAGTAAAACAAGGTCTGTCTGATATGAACCTTTATCTGTAATGACTTCCTCGACACGCCCGTTTCCTGAAAAACTCTCCACCGTTTCTTCTAAGATCACTTCAATCTTTTGTTTTCTTGCTTCATCCTCAATATGCTTTGCCATATCTGGGTCAAAAATATTAGCAAGTTGATTCTCTCGTTGAATCATGCGAACGTCAAGATCGCGCGTCCTTAGAACTTCAGCCATTTCAAGTCCAATATAACCTGCCCCAATTACCGTGACATGCTTGACGTTATCCGTTAATGCGCTTACTAATTTTTTAGTATCGTCAATTGTCTTGAGTGGATAAATACCGTCAAGGTCTATGCCATCCCAATCCGGCTTAATAGGATCTGAACCTGTTGCAATTAACAATCGATCATAAGTAAATGTAATAGACTCATCACTTTGCTGGTCAACTGCAACGACTTCGCCTTCATCGGTATTTACCTCAGTTACGACCATCTCTGTACGTGCATCAATGCCGAATTTTTCTCTAAATTGTTCAGGCGTCTGCTCAACGACATCGTCAAAAGAAGGAACGACGCCATTAACAGTATAGGGTAATCCACACTGTCCGTATGAATAATCGCTCCCGCGCTCAAGTACAGTAATCTCAGCTGCATTATCTGTTCTGTATATTTCCATGGCTGCACTCATACCAGCAGCAACCCCGCCAATAATGACATATTTCATCATGCAACCCTCCCTTAATTATTTTAATGATCGCTCTACCAACGTCTATTCCCGTTTTTAGAAAATTTAATGAGTAA
Organism: Amphibacillus indicireducens; assembly: GCF_039539605.1. Classification (NCBI taxonomy): domain Bacteria; kingdom Bacillati; phylum Bacillota; class Bacilli; order Caryophanales; family Bacillaceae; genus Amphibacillus; species Amphibacillus indicireducens. The sequence continues at coordinate 19,827 of NZ_BAABDL010000022.1, forward strand.
AAGCAAAAGAATAATAGTTTAATCACGATTTGCAATATAAATTGAGCCATACCCAAACAAAAATCCCCCACCCAGATAACCGAGGGGGAATTTTTTATAAAAAAATCTTTTAATTGGCCGGTTCGACGTTAATCGCTTGATTTTGTGCTTCAATACAAAGCTCTGCGGCTCGGAATGCATGCTCTTGTGTCATCGCCTCTTCCGTTCCATTCAAACAGTCTAAGATAAATTGACCAAAGTATGGATAGCCGACTTTTCCGGATAACTTAAAGTGCTTTTCACCTTCTTGATTGACGAGATATAAATGATCGCCACCTGGATCGCGAGCAATGTCTATATATTTTCTCAATTCAATATAGCCTTCTGTTCCAAGAATAATTGTCCGGCCATCTCCCCACGTGCCTAAACCATCAGGCGTAAACCAGTCGACCCGGAAGTAAAACGTCGCACCATTATCGGCAACGAGTGTGGCATCGCCAAAATCCTCGAATTTCGGGTACTCCTTGAAATGATAGTTCGCCACTTTACTATGCAAAACCTTTGCATCTTTTGCACCGGCAAAATGTAGGAACTGCTCAATTTGGTGACTACCGATATCACACAAAATGCCACCGTATTTCTCAGGATCAAAGAACCAATCAGGACGACTCGGCGCATTTGCTCGGTGAGGCCCCGTACCAATGACTTGAATAACACGCCCGATTGCGCCTTCTTCAATTAATTGCCCTGCAAAAATCGCACTCTCGACATGGAGCCGTTCACTATAATAAATGCCCCACTTCAAGCCTGTTTCCTCAACCTTTTGTCTAGCGAGTTTTACTTGCTCAAGTGTAGTAAATGCTGGTTTATCAACAAAGTAATGCTTGCCATGATCCAAAGCGCGTAGCCCCAATGCGCCTCTTTCAGACGGAATGCTAGCGCCTGCAATTAATTGAATCGATGGGTCTGTTAAAATTTCCTCTTCTGAGTTAGCGATTTTTACGTCGGGATACTTTTCTTTAAATGATTCCGTTTTCTTTGGATCGGGATCATAAACGGCGACTAACTGACCACCAGCTTCTGTTAAGCCGTTACACATGCCGTAAATATGGCCATGATCAAGACCAATCGCTGCAAATAAAAAGTCACCTTCTTCAACCACTTTATTTTCAAAACCTTTCGGTGCATAATTCATGCCATCCTGTTTACTCATAGGGAACCCTCCTTAGTTATTTTCGTCGCTACCTGTCGTAATTTTATTTTCAGAAAAATTCTCAATACTTGTTTTCTTTTCAAAGAAGTAAGTAGTGTTTTTCAAAATACCTTCGCGCGTGTAAAACGGACTGGAATCTGTTAAAGGCAAGGTCACAGTGTCCTTTGTACTTGCAGACTGATAGATAGCAGTAATCAACTCTAACGTCTGGCGTCCTTGTTGCCCATCAATTAATAGATCCTTTTCACCTGCGAGTGCAAGAAGAACATCATGAATTTGACCCGTGTGACCTTCGTATTCGACTTCGGGTAAGGCGTCATAAGCTTTTTGAATTCTTTCTTCTAGCTCCGTATCTTTTTCAGGAAATCCATTTTCCATTGATTTTGAAGCGGCAACCTTCCAAGGTGCTGAAACTCGAGCATTTTTCCCTTGAAAAATAAGTTGCTGCTCCTCACCATGATGAATGACCGAGCTTGTAATTTGTGCAAGACTTCCGTCAACATATTTACCGATTGCAATAGAAATATCCTCTACCTCAGCATTATCATGGGCAGCATTACTCGTGATCGCTGTGATTTCTTTAGGCATTCCTTTCATCCATTGGAAAATATCGATATGGTGAACCGCATGATTTAACGTACAACCGCCACCTTCTTTTTCCCATGTGCCTCTCCACCATAAATCATAGTAGCTGTACCCACGCCACCAAAATGAATCTACTTGAGTATGCACGATGGGCCCCATTAATTCTGTTTTAAGCAACTCTTTTAATTTCATAAAAGATGTTCTGAAGCGGTTTTGAGCAATGACCGATAAAAGCTTGCCCGTTTTCTTAGCTGTTTCATTCATTGCATCACACTCTTCTAATGAAGAAGCCATCGGTTTTTCAACAATGACATGCTTGTCTGCATGAAGTGAGTTAATCGTAATCTCAGCGTGTGTATATGGTGGTGTACAAACAGAGACTAAGTCAATGTCATCTCTTTCTAATAATTTTTTATGATCATCAAAAACCTCTGCATTCAAATTAAAATCTTTTGCCATTTTTTCAGACTTCTCCGGGTAAATATCACACAGTGCAACAATCTCACATTGATCACTAAACTCTAGATAACCTTTAATATGGGATGGTGCAATACCCCCGGTTCCAATAATCGCAACTTTCAACATAACCACTCACTCCTTTAGATTTATTAAAAATGAATCAAACTAATCAGCATGACAATAAACAGGCATGCCATCATTTGCAGCGGATTCATAAATTGCTAAGACGACGGCAAGTGCATTTTTACCATCCTGTAAGCTTACTTTTGGTTGCCTATCCTCCTTGATGGCATCAATCATATCTTTAATCACTTTTTCATGCCCAAAGCCATAAACAGTTGGTGCATTTGCTTCTTCTTCTAATAACTTTTTCAGTAATTCCTCTTGTTCGGTTTCGTAATCGTTTGTAAAGCGCCATGCTTCAATCTTATTAGCCGACATTCCGCCAAGCATGACCGTACCTGTTTCACCAAAAATGTTAATCCGACCCTCTAAATCAGTCGGATAAATGGTGCCGGCACCTTCAAATAGTCCGATCGCACTGTTTTCAAATTCTAACGTCGCCAACCCAACATTCTCCATCTCGATATCATAGAACGCTGTTTTAACTTGACCCGTCACTTTCTTCACAGGACCCATTAAATACGTCAAGAGATCAATCGTATGGATCGACTGATTCATTAAAATACCGTCTTTTTCGTAAGCCTTACCCCGCCACGGATCTTGCAGGTAATAATCTTGAGTTCTCGACCAACGGACAGAACCGACACCGTGAGAAAGCCGACCAAACATGCCTTCATCTAATGCTTTTTTAGTCAATTCAATCGATTGATTAAACCGATTTTGAAAAACAACGGTCGCTTTTACATTGTTTTTCTTTTGTGCTTCGATTAGTATATCTGCTTCATCTAAAGACAATGTCACTGGTTTTTCGATAATGACATGTTTACCAGCTTCGATTGCAGCACGTGTAATTTCAAAATGCGATTGATGATTGGTACATATATTAACCACATCAATCGAGGGATCTAACAGAATATCCCGATAATCAGAAATTATTTCAATGTCTGAAAGCGACGCAATCAATCGTTCAGCCTTTTTTATATCTAAATCACAGACTGCTTTTACCGTGGCCAATGGCTGCTCCAAAATCCCTTCTAAATGAAACTTAGCAATTCGACCACATCCAATGATGGCAAAGTTAAGCATCACGCCACCCCTCACATTTTTAGTCTTCAACTCCATCTTAAGTAACCGCTTACAATATGTCTTTGGTAATCTTGCTTAATACATTGCAAATATTGTGTTTTATATCATGCTCGATTAAAATGATGGTATCAAGTTAAGCTAACGGTAGGTGAAAAAAATGAACCAAACAATCGAATTAAAAAGTAACAAAAGCTTTGACTTAGATCACAGTGTGTTTACCTCACCTAATAACGTCAACACACATATTCATGATTGTTATGAACTGTTTTATTATATATCCGGAGATTTAACCTACTATATTGAAGGTCATGCTTATCAGTTAGAACCCCATGATCTGATTATAACCAATACAAGAGAGCTTCATCGCGTTGTCTTCAACTCAAATAGCAGTTATGAACGCAAGTACATTCACTTTAAATCAGATTATCTATCAGCTTATCAAACAGAAGATTACAATCTGCTCAACTATATTGAAAATCGTAAACTCGGACACCATAATAAGATCGCCGCAAAAGATGTGCTAGAGCAAGGCATTGATCAATTGTGGGCAAAAATTGAAGAAGCGTATTTAGCAGAGACTCCCGAGAGTGCAGTTTTAACAAAAACATATTTTATTCAAATGCTGATAAAAATAAACGAAATATTTTCCAAGTCTAATAATAAATTTGCCGAAAAATATAAATACGATGAAAAAACCATACGCTTATTAGATTACCTAAACCACAATCTAGCTAAACACATTTCTTTGGATCTGTTGGAAGAAAAATTTTATGCCAATAAATATTATTTATCACATACATTTAAGCGGATCACCGGATTCACCGTGATGGAATACGTCACCTATAAGCGAATCATTTGGGCAATGGACTTACTTGTCATGGATAATCCAGCATTGGATGTCGCCCATACGGTCGGATTTAATGATTACTCTACTTTTTATAAAGCGTTTAAAAAGATAACAGGAACATCGCCGAGAAAATACCTCAAACGAAATTAATTTAGCACAATAAAAAAGGTCCTGGTCAACTGCCAGAACCTTTTCTTTTGATAAATGTTTTAAAGGATTAGAAGGATAGAAACTCAGGTATTCGTCGTTCGTGCTTATCAATCACAATTTGATCAGACTTAATGCCATGCGTACGCAATAGATCAATATTTTGAATTAAAAATTCATCACTACCAACAACGTAGAATAGACCATCTTTATCAGAGGCTAGCTGTTCAGCTGCTTTGTAATAATCCTGGCGATTATCTACAAAATCTGAGGTGAATTTTTTATCAGAAGATGTTTTAAAAATATCTGTAAATAAAAACTGTCTGTTTGAATCGATATTAAGTGAGTGCACATGCTTAATGTTGTCAGGTTGATTGAAATATTCTAATACAAGTGGTCTAAAAGTAGCCAAGCCAACGCCAGAAGACAAAAGATAAATTGATTTGTTCTCGCGTTTTAGCGGTACGTTCGAATTCGTTTTAAATAATGCGACTTGATCGCCAATTTTAATCGTTCTTAAAATCGACTTAAACTCAGAACACTGCTCACGAATTCGCGTCGTGATGCCAATCGATTTCTCATTTGGTAAGGTCGAAATTGACATATGCCTAACTAAACTCCGATTTGGCCGCTCACCGTCATTAAATCCTTTCAGCGCAAAGTGCGTATGCGCGCCTTCTTCCCACTTGAAATCCTCAGGACAATCGAGCAGAAACGTTTTTATCTCTTCTGTTTCATCTATTATATGATTAATTTTTGTCCAATAAATTTGCATCATTCATTCCCCCCATGTTTTTAATGAGTAGACACTACTATACAACAAATGATAACCATTCTCAATTAAAAAGATTGAACATTCAAAAAATCAATGAATGTCGGATATAGATTGATGATGGTGTGGAAAAACTGGATTTAAGTGGTACAATAGAATTAAGCATAAAATGACAAATAACGAGGTTAACAATGAATATAACAATTATTAGTGTCGGAAAACTGAAAGAAAAATATTTAAAACTAGGTATCGATGAATTTACAAAACGACTTAGAGCATATGCAAACGTAAAATTAGTAGAAGTCGCAGATGAAAAAGCACCAGAAAATCTATCAGAAGCAGAAATGGAGGCGGTCAAAGACAAAGAAGGCGAACGAATTCTAGCAAAACTACAACAAGATACATACTTAATCACATTAGAAATCAAAGGCAAGCAGCTATCTTCAGAAGAACTAGCACGAAAACTGGATCAACTAGCAACTCACGGCAAAAGCAACGTAACGTTTGTGATTGGCGGGTCATTAGGTTTGAGTGAAACGGTGATGAAGAGAAGCGATTATGCACTGTCATTTTCAAAAATGACACTTCCACATCAGCTGATGCGTTTGGTATTGTTGGAGCAGGTATATCGAGCGTTTAGGATTAATCGGGGGGAACCGTACCATAAATAGTGGTAAAGCAATAAGTGGAAATTGGATAGGTTACACTAAGTTGGACAGATTTATTAAGGTCAGTTAAGATTGAGTCATTAACTGCTCTTAGGAGAGAAAACATGACAAAAAGAAAACGACGAACATTTTCTAAAACATTTAAAGAACAGGTGGTTCAACTTTATTTATCAGGCAAACCAAGGGCTGAAGTCATCAAAGAATATGACCTTACGGCCTCGGCATTTGATAAGTGGGTACGCCAGCATAAAGAAAGTGGTTCATTTGAAGAAAAGGACAATCGTACACCAGAACAAGAGGAGCTTATCCGCCTCAGAAAACAGAATCAACAACTTGCCATGGAAAATGATATTTTAAAGCAAGCAGCGCTGATCATGGGACGAAAATAAATGTGATCAGAAATAACCGTCACAAGTATTCGGTATCAGCAATGTGTAGATGTCTACAGGTCCCTCGAAGTACGTATTACTATGAAGCAAAAAAGCGTGATCATCAGGATAAAGAAATAACGAAACAAATCATTAAAATCTTTAAGGATAGTCGCCGAATTTATGGACAAAGAAAAATAAAAGAAAAATTAAAGGATTTAGGCTTTATTGTCTCGCGACGGCGCATCGGGGGAATCATGGCAGAACAAGGACTTGTATCAAAGTATACAATTGTCCAGTATAAACCAATGAAAACAGTCGTTAATGAAGAGAAAATAAGTAACAGATTAAACCGTGAATTTGATGAAAAAGATGAACTAGAAGTCGTCGTCAGTGATCTGACTTATGTAAGAGTCGGTCGACGTTGGCACTATATTTGTGTACTGGTTGATTTATTTAATCGTGAAATCATTGGTTATAGTGCTGGTCCTCACAAGACAGCCGAATTAGTAAAACGCGCTTTTGCGTCTGTGCCATATAATCTAAATCGACTCAAATTATTTCATACCGATCGCGGAAGCGAGTTTAAGAATAAAAGTATTGACCAGTCTCTTGAGGCTTTCGGCATTGAACGTTCATTAAGTGTCAAAGGGACACCGTATGACAACGCTGTAGCAGAATCAACATTTAAGACACTAAAGACCGAATTTATTTTTGGTGAGCATTTTGAAACACAAGAAGGCTTGGATTTAGGATTATTTGATTATGTCAATTGGTACAATAATGTACGTATCCATGGATCGTTAGGATACATGACCCCCAAGGAATATAAGAAATTTAAAGCGATTCTCACAGCATCATGAAGTGCCGTGCACTTTACTTGGAGACGCGAGTATGCCAGCCTGTGTGGCGGAGCCAGATATATTTATTAGCTGGCATCTCGGCTCAGAAGCATACGAGCAAAGGGTCCAAGTCAAGTGACAATGAGTTATCACTGTTTAGATTAGAATTTAAAAATAAATGAGCGAGATTGACAACTGAACACCTTATAAAAATTGTACAGTTTAGTGTTGACATACCAAATTGAGATTAATGAGGAATGGGTAAATGGAACTTTATAATAAATTATCTAAAAGTAAATGAGCACATCCTTGTTATGATAAAAGGTGTGCTCTAAATTGTTCATATCTTACTAGAATAAAAAAGACCTCTTGCGTGCCACTGTAGAACTACTATTTTATAGCCTGTTTCGAGTGATGTTATTTAGTATCGATTAGTTCGTTAAATCGTTGTGTTGATAGGGTGTGAGAGAAGTGAAGGTATGGTTTATTTTCCATCTTGTGTTAGGTGATGTTAAGTAATGCTAGGTAGTACTCCCCCAAAATTACACTGCATAAAATCTATCCATTTAATATATTTAGTCAGAGCATGTCAGATGGTTCTAAAATGAATAGACAATAACTTTATGTTGATTTATTTATGAAAATCAGATTACCAGTAGAGTTTAAAACCTCCGAATTTTTTTCATTTTTGTCTATCCACTTTTTAACCCCGGATAAAATGGATTCACAATAAATCTTAGGATTTAAAAATGTTATTTTTCCATCTTGACGAAAAATAGAGTCTGAATCCTAGATTATTCATAGCCCAATCATAAAACCTGAATAAACCGCATCAAATCAATTAAAAATAACCAATCAATCTTTCACTAATTAAGTGAAAAGGAGCCCGATCTTTGATATTGTATAAGTGACCAAACAAACACAATTCAAGGAGGACTCCATAATGAAAAGTGTAATCGAAAAGTCACTTCATTTCAACAAAATGATCAAAGTTAATTTTGACGGCGGGAATTTAACCTCAGACTCAGGGCTATTATTGTACAAAGAGTTTGATGAA
>NZ_BAABDL010000022.1:27996-28205 GCF_039539605.1 Amphibacillus indicireducens
AGTCAAAGACTCTGTAGACCACCGGGAACATCCCAATCCTGATGTCGTCATTCAAAAAATTTATCAACATCTTGCAGGTTATCACACAGACGACCATGCGGATGAATTAAAGCATGAGCCGATGTTTACCAAGATCCTGGATAAGAAGCAATTAGCTTCTCAACCCACTTTGTCACGCTTAAACCAGAAATTCGACAAGGAAACGATGA
>NZ_BAABDL010000023.1:0-21016 GCF_039539605.1 Amphibacillus indicireducens
ATAGGCGGACTTGATTCGTGAATTGGTGGACTCGGATTGGATATTGATGGACTTGTGAGCGCGAAATAATCAATTGACAACCTCAAAGAGATTATCCGCCTCATTTTCGGAATATTTAAGTCCCTGAAGTGGTATGTCTTTCCCATACTCTGAAAACATCAATGCCTTTTTTTCAATGCAATCAATAAAAAACCTATTTTGGGCGACAGGACTTTCTGTAACTGAAGAGTTTTCTTCTGTACTATTTCCTAACAACTGTAAAAAGACTTCTGTATTCGGTATGTTGGGTGAAGCGAAATATAGTTTTACACTTTTTCTTTTTGCTTGTACTAATGCATGATATAAGAGAGGTGTTCTTTGATCTTTATTGTTCATTAATTTATGGGCTTCATCTATAAATAAATAATTGATGGCAGGGTTATTAGAATCTGCAAAATAAGAAATTAATCTTTCAGCAGTCATAACAAGAATAAATCTATTCCCTTCACTTCTATATAAAAGCGGTACTTTTGGGTGAGATATAACTTTGTATTTCTCATTCTTTATTTCAGACTTTAATTTTAGAGAAACTTGATTAATTAAAGCTCTAGTCGGTACGAGTATTGCTATGTTGTCAGAGGCATTTCTTTCTTCAATGATATAATTTATGAATGCTTCAAAAATAAAAGACTTACCAAAAGAAGTAGTTCCAGAGAAACTATAATGGTTACTATCCTTCATTTTTTCAAATATGTCATATTGTGCATCAGTAAAAATATATTTGGAATTTGGGGCTCGTTGCATTGTTCTTTTGAGTATCTCATCAATCTTAATCTCTTCATCATTGCTCTCGTTATAATTAGAATTAACGAGGCTAAGTGATGGGAAGTTACCAAGCTTTGTTAGTACATTGGTTGAAAATCTTTTGAAGTCATAATCATCTCTATAGTTGGCGAATTCATATAAAAGACTGATTATTTTCAATGCGGTATTTCTAGCTTTGGGATTTTGAGATCGTGAGAGTATATCAGCAAATCTCATAAAATCATAATATTCTTTTGAATCAAAGGGTTGAACATTATTATTTCCAAAGATGGTTAATCCATAAATAGTTTCTGCTTTGTATATTAACAATTTTAGATAGTCATCACTAAGTGCCCTTTCGGTTAGCTCTTCAAAAAAACTCATCAGCTTGTCAACTCCCGTAACATCATTTTCCTTGATTCATCAAGTTCAGAAAAAGGTAGAATATAAATATAAAATGTGTGACCATGTAAGTCAAACTCATCAATATGTTTTGAAATATTAGTTACTTTAGACTCTATTTCTGCCTTTACTGTCTCTTCAACATGCTCTCTAAAAGCAAGATTTGTAAGTGTTTTCCGTTCTTTTTCAAAATCTACCTCATATCCTAGAAAGATTCCAAACGCATCGTCGACAGTAAAGGAACTTTCATCTTGATTAGGATAAATAATACTACTCAAAAATCCCTTCTCTTCTTCTGTAAAAGTTTCACTATCTAAGTTGCTCGACAAAAGGCTTCTTTCAAAGTTAATTCCGCTTGTTTCTTGGCCTTTTGAATTAATTGACAGTTTGAAATCTCTAATAGATTTAAAGGCTTGCCGAAGACCTTCATTAAAAGATTTATATAATTTCGATTCACCGAAAATTAATTGGAAATTACCATTCGGTAATTTATGGTAATGAAGACCATCAGCTCCATGTACATACATCTCACTAGAGGTTTTTAACTCTAATTTTGATAAGATTTTTGGGGCTCGTAAATGTCCTTCTAGGAAGCAAAAGAGTAAAAATTCTCCCAACTCACCTGTATTTGTTTTCCAGTCTTTAAACTTTTTGCGTACTTCTTTAGATAATTTCATAGATCCTGCTTTTCCAATGTATTTTTTTGTTTTGCGAGATAAAGCAAAATCAGCTACTGATTCCAATAATTTTCCAACAGTATTTGCATAGTCAAATTGATTTGAATTAATAGGAAAAATGAAAACTTCTAATTTATTTTCTATCGGTAGTTCCAATGTCGACAACTGCTTCATTGCCTTTGTAATATTCAAAGAGTTTTTATTTATCTCCATAGCTATCCCCCTGATATTATCGATATAAAATCTAAGTATATTATATCAGTAAACTATGAGATAATCTTTCTAGTGATGTATTTGGCATTTAAATTTTGCATGAAATGGCAATTAAGAAAATAAGTTTTAATAGAGGTGTGTAGCAATGGATTTACATAAATATAAAAGAGAAATAGAGTTAATGAAAAAGCAAAATATGACTGAGTACGATTTATATTCCATTATTGCTTCTATTATAAGAGAGGGTAAAAATATTGAATCTTTATCATTAAGAGATGTTAATAGAAGGAGAAATAGTGAAAAAGGTAAGGTGTTCTATGGGTTATCCGGTGTTCCAGATTTAGTTGTTTTAGATTTTGAGTTTAATAATAATGATAATAAGAATAATAGAATCGATAATATTGATCAAATATATGGTTGTATAGAAATAAAAGGAATAGATTTAACATTACTTTCAGCGGAAGATATTATAAAAAAAATTGAAGCAAACAAACAGATTGGGAAAGATGAACAACAAATATTGGGAGAAATACTTTGGTACAGAAAAGTATTATATACCAACGGATTAATATGGAGATACATAAATTGTGAATTTAACAAAAACTATTGGGATGTTATAAAAAATTTGGTAAGAACAAATATAAATAAGCCTAATCCTACAAATTGGTATAAGAATATATGTACCCACAAATTTACTATTTTTGAAGAAGATCTTATAGATTTGAATAGTGCTAATGAAGACCAATGGAATCAGTTTTTAAAAAGATTACACAGTATTAAGTGGGATTAATAAAACCTCACTTAGTCCTATTACGCAGAGCCGTACCACAAGTAAACTGTTGAATACTTCATTCAAGGTTATATTTTTTTGGTCAAGTTTAGGTTAAACTTCTTTAACTCAAATTGCATCGTATGAACGAAAATCATTCGGATTATTGTTAGAAAACAGTAAAACTTGATTTCAACAACAAGTACGATTAAATTAGGGTTAATTGGCTGATCCTGACTCTGATAAAGAAAATGCTGAGAACATAAAGTAAAAGAGGAGAGATACAATTGGCACGTAAAAAAACATTTACCCAAGAAGAGCTCTATCAGGCAGCGCATGACTTGATGTTAGAAGTCGGGTATGATAGTTTTTCTTTTCAAGCGCTTTCTAAAAAGATTGATGTCTCGAGGACTGCCCTCTATAAATATTATGCGAATAAAGCTGACTTGCTGCAATCTTACTTGGATCATCAGCTTAATAAAGTAGTCGAACGCATGGATGCCACGAACTGGTCATCAAATTACTCTGACAAACTATCTGAGCTGATGGATTTAGTCTTTGATTATGCAGAGACCCACACGATTTCTATGGAAGTACCACTTCGAAAATGGAGTAATGATAATGCACAGGAACCTGAGATTATCCGTTCGAAAGAGTTGCATGCTCGTTTTTTTGGTTATATCCAAGCGATTATTGAGGAAGGACAAACAATCGGTTACTTAAAAAAAGACATCCCATCTCTAATTATTATTGAAACGATTTTTCATAGTATTAATCTGCCAAACCGTACAGGATTAACAGCCGAAGAGCATGGTTTTTTTGTAAAAAAACTGCTTTTCGAAGGAATTATAAAATAGTACATAATAAGTGACGTATGTGTCACTTTAGGTTATAATTATCTTTGCTTTCAATATAAAGTAAAGAAAGAAGGATAAATATGTTCTTAGCGCGTAAAGAGTTATGGTTTTCTAAAAGACGATTTTTATTAATCGGTTTTATTATTGTATTAATCTCGTGGCTCGTATTTGTCTTGTCTGGGCTAGGAAATGGGTTATCTGATTTAGGGACAGCAGTCATTCGTTACTCAGATATGGATTTAGCCGTTTTTGAAGAGGAAGCGGAATTTGCTCTAGGAAAATCCACTTTGCCCGGGAGTTTAGTGGATGAATTAGTTCAACTAGATGGCGTAGAAGAAGCTGAGGGGATTTCAACAGCTTTTGGATCGATCTTACAAGGAACGAATCCTGATGATGAATCAAGCAGAAAAACGTCTGTTATTTTCATCGGAGTAGAACCTGGCAGCTTTTTAGAGCCGGCTGTCCAGTCTGGAGAGGCGCTTGACATCAATCAGCCTAACCACGTACTAGTTGACTCAAGTTTGCAGAATCAAGGGTTTTCATTAGGAGACACGATAACAATAAGTGGTGTTGGTACAGAGTTTGAAATTAGTGGTTTTATCAATAATCAAACATTGAACCATGTGCCTGCCATTTACGTCGTACCTGATACATTGCGAGCATTTAAATATCTAGTACCGGGATCGGACATGGGAATTGAAGAGCCAGTTAATGCGATTTTTCTGACAGGTAAAAATTTAGACAGTGAGCAAATTGCCGAAAATATCGGTGGTATCGAAGTGGCCAATAAAAAGGAGACTTTAAATGGGTTGCCGGGCTATAAAGCTGAGAGTGGCACAATTAATTTAATGCTTTGGCTACTGATCTTTATTTCAGCCTTTATTATTGCTGTCTTCTTTTATGTATTGACGACTCAGAAAGTTCAACAGTTTGGCGTCATGAAAGCAATCGGGGCAAGCAATGGGTTTGTTATTAGAAGTGTCGTAGCACAAGTATTTCTTTTATCAACGATAAGTATTTTAGTGGGTATCGGCTTAACTTATGCAACCACTTTAGTCTTGCCAGAAGATATGCCATTTAATTTACTACCCAAAATGGTCTGGATCTACAGCCTGGTATTATTACTTACTAGCTTAATGGGTTCACTTTTTTCAGTGAGAAGTATTATGAAAATTGATCCAGTTACAGCGTTAGGGAGGTCAGAATAATGAGTGGTATAAAATTAACCAATGTCACAAAACTTTATCAAGAAGGGGATTTTAAAACGATCGCGTTAGACAATATTTCTCTAAATGTTGCTAGTGGGGAGTTCGTTGCCATTATTGGACCTTCGGGATCTGGAAAGAGTACTTTTCTTTCAATTGCTGGAGCTTTGCTACAAGCGTCTGAAGGGCAAGTCGTCATTGATAATGTAGATATCGCTTCTTTATCCGAGAGAAAACTTTCCGAAGTGCGTCTAGCTAAAATTGGCTTTATTCTTCAAACATCTAACTTATTACCTTACTTAACAGTTATGGATCAATTGTTAATCGTTAAAAAAATGAGTGGATCAATTAAAGCTGCAGACCGCGAACATGCGAAAGAGTTATTAACTGAGATTGGGTTAGGGAAGAAATTAGACAAATATCCACATCAATTATCTGGTGGTGAGAGACAACGTACTGCTATTGCTCGTGCCTTTATGAACGATCCAAGCATCATCTTAGCTGATGAACCTACAGCTAATCTGGATACAAAACGAGCACATGAGGTTGTTTCATTGATCGCCAAAGAAGTTAAAGCCCGTAATAAAGCAGCTGTTATGGTCACGCACGATGAGCGAATGTTACCTTATTGTGACCGGGTTTATCGAATTGAAGATGGTAGATTGACAGAAGAATAACAAACTAATTATCATATAAAAATCCTGTAGAGCCATGGCGCTACAGGATTTTTACATTTAAGAGTGGGTAAGTAATCGTCGAATGCTGAATTAAACCAAATGGAAAATTCATGATACAATGAATACCAGGAAAAAAATCTAGGAGTGGTTTTATTGCAACCGATATACAAAAAGAACGAACAGAAGAAAAATGAGGTTAGAACATCATATAAGTTTCAATTAGCAGTTACAGCAATGTTTATAGTACTAACGTTTATCTTTATTAGTCCTCTTGATTTATTTTCAAGTTATCGCTTATTTGGTTTAACGTTTACAACAATTCTCTGGTTAGCTTTTGGAGGATTCATTTATTTCTTATCAATTTTATATTTAGATGAATCAATCTCCACATTTATGTCTATTGTCGGTGGTCCAAGTCTGCTTATAATACTATTGATAGCGTTGCAATCGCCTCTTGGTGACTGGGACCTAAGAAATATCTTTTACATATCGCTTTCAGTCTTTAGTGTAATCCATTTTATCAGGAATAAATCAAAGTATTCGGTTATTTATACTGATACATATATCGAAGCTTTCGAGGCCACACATCCTGATTATCTGGATTTTAGCGAAGGGTTGCGTCATTGGATTGAAAGTATTCATCCATTTGAGAATGACGTTCATCAGAATGCTTTACAAGCGTTTTTTAATCGAAAAGAAGAGCAAGATGAATTTGATGAAGAGTTAGTATCGGATGAGTCATTAAGACTTTGGAAATCTCTTAATGAACAACATGCGTATTATGATGGCTTACAAGAGAAATTAGAAGCAAGATTTCATGAGGAATTAAAAGACTTACCGAATGGTTCAGAGCTATTAATTAAGCAAGCAGAACAATATGAAACACTTTATTATGAACGATTCCTAGCTATGCCTGTTACTAAACTGTTTAGCGGAGAGCCACCTTTTAATGAAGAGGAGAAAATTCACTTTTTAAACTATATGGATGAATTACACATTTCCGAATTTGAAGAATCAGAACAAACATTAAATTTCTGGTATAGCCAAATTCACCATAACCTTTACCCAGCGAATCGATTTTTTGAAAATCTGTTTGTTGATAAATTTGTTAAGAATCGATTTAATGCGACCGACCGCGGGATTCGAGGCGAGCAGAAACTGATGGAGGAGCTCGCTTTATTCGATGAGCGCTTTTACATTTTAGAAAATATTAATATAAAAGAAGATGGAGTCAATGCAGAGTCAGACGCCTTAGTGATTAGTCGATCAGGGGTATTTACTATTGAGGCAAAAAACTTTGCAGAAGAAGGCCATTATTCTATTCATATCTCAAAAGATGGACGTTGGTTGCAAAAAGATAGACAGGGCAATTATACACCGATGAGTGATGTGATTCGTCAAAGTAATCGTCATATTTTAGTCAAACAAAAAATGCTGAACCGAGAAATGGAGAATTTAGGTTTAATTGAGCAAGATGAATATATTGATATCCATGGCGTTATAGCCGTAACAAACGATGTGGTAGACATTAATAATGAATCAGATTATCCAATTGTTCGTTTAAGTAGTTTATATGGTCACATCAGAAATAATGAACTAAAGTACACAGAAGAACAAGTTCAGGCGATGGTTGAATTGTTTCAGACAAACAATCAACCTGATGTTAAATTCCCAATTCGAGATGTTGAAAAAGAATTCAGTATTCAAATGGCATTTTTAAAAGAAAGATTGAAGGAATATGATCAATTTAGAAGCCACTTAAATTTAAATAATTAAGAATATGAATCGCGTGACACACACTTAAATAATAAAAAAGAAAGCATATCGCGAACAGCGGACATGCTTTCTTTTAATGATTAAATATTATTTTGCACGCTTAACTTCAATCCGATAACCATCTGGGTCGGTTACAAAGAAATAGCTTGGTGTACCGCCTGAAAGTCCTCTTAATTCACCTGTCTCATATTTAGAAGCTTTACATATGTCATGCATTTTTTCTAAGTCGTTGACAGTGACACCTAAATGACTGAAGCCATTTCCAACATTATATGGTTCGGCATCGTAATTGTAAGTGAGTTCAATCTGTACGTTAGAGCCAGGAGAATTGAGATAAATTAAATCAAACTTATCTTCAGGAAATTCTCTACGACTGGCAATTTCAAAATCAAACAGATTCGTATAGAAATCTAAAGTAGCATCAATATCTCTGACACGCAGGCAAATCTCAACGAGTACTTGGTTCATAATATCATCCTCCAATCATTTCTTAGCTTAATTCTAGCATGAATAGGCCAGATACGCATTTAATTAAACTGTGTGACTTCTTTCTAGCTATAACAATCGACAAAAAGCATAAGCTGAATCCTGTAAAAGCTCGCCCTGCTAATCGGTCCTTACTCTATATCTATTTCCAAGTCTTGATAATAATATTTCATATCCTTGTCATTAATTTCTCTCATCACTCTGCATGGGCTACCTACTGCAACCACATTGGCAGGTATATCCTTCGTAACCACACTGCCAGCACCGATGACTGTATTATCTCCAATAGTGACACCTGGAAGGACGACTGAGTTTGCTCCGATCCAGACATTATTTCTGATCCGAATTGGAAGATTGTACTGTGCTTGCTTCTTAACTCTGGGTGGATTGGATGCGTTCCAGCAGAAAGAGTCACATTTGGCCGAACATAACATTGTTGCCGACAAAAATATCACAATCGTCAACGATCGTTAAATTAAAATTAGCGTATACATCATTACCAAGGTGTACGTTTTTCCCTCCCCGAAAACAGAAATATGAAGAAGCGAATGAACTATTTGATGGAAGAAATAGTTTTTCTAAAACAGATACAGACGCTACCTTCATGTGCATGAAAGAAGATCCAATGAAAAATCGTGAATTGAAACCTGGTTACAATCTTCAGGTAGCTTCTAGTAATCAATATGTCATTGACTTTGATATTTTTCCGAACCCAACAGATACGCGTACACTTATTCCGTTTCTAGACTCGATTCAAACACAAAGCTAAAGAGAATTTGGAGAGCACACTGGAAAAGAAATCTATGCACAACGTAAGATTGACATAGAGACCGTTTTTGGTCGCATGAAAGGTGTATTTGGTATGCGCAGAGCGCATGTGAGAGGTAAACAAGAAGTACATAATGATATAGGTATCATGCTTATGAGCATGAATTTAACAAAATTAGCAATCGAAGCAAGAAGACAAGCAGAAGCTTCTCGGAGTTCTTCAATCAAAAATATAAAATGCGATAAAACAATCAGAATTCTGATTGGTTCATCGCATTTTTACTATTTAGGGCGACTTAATTCCCAGCCCCTTAGTCGGTCTGATTAGATTTAAGATTGTTAAAATCAATGATTGTTGTGATTGTAAAATTATCTTTGGTTACTTTGAATAAGCCATTTTTCGAGGCAATTAGAAAACCGTCGTCATAATGTCTGCTTTCAAAGTCTAATTTTTCAACCCTTAACTCTAAAGGGATTTCGATAAAGTTATCTGCTAGTGATTGCTTTAATCCAAATAGATTACCATCTTTTAAACCTAAGGCATATAAAGAACCATCCGCTTCCTGACCCATTACTTTATGAGAATCATATCGTTTTGTCTGGTTACTAAATTCTGTTTTCAGAACGGAATGCTCAAGCATTTGGTTGGTCAATACATAGGACATTGTATTGACTTCTGTCTTACCCTGACTATGAAATAATGCTGAGTTAGCTGTGTTGTGTTTATGAGTCATTGATTCATCCGCTAAGATAGCATTAAAATACTGACGGAAATCTGAAATCGATTGTAGTTTCATCATTGTCTCTATATGATTATTTTGTTGTTCAATCGTTAATATCTCCCAATCGTGATTGCGTACCATATGCTGAATACTGTCTTGTGGCATTTCATAATTAGTTTCTGTTGTTAGAAAATGTACTGTATTTTGATTAGTCGAATGCGAATGTTTAATAAGATAGTCCCCAACTAAAATAGGATCCCAATCGGCATTTGCTAATTCCGGCTCCAATGTAACGGGTTCGAGCGTTTCAATATGATAGCTAAAGAGATGCTCGTCGCTCCAATCATGTAGATAGAGTTTATTATCAACTACACCGATAACTTTTTCAAAAGCATCTATAGGTAACATATTTAAAATCAATTGATTTTTTAGTGATATGCTAATGAGTGCATCTTCTGATCTTCCGTCATACCCTTTATACCGAAGATTTACTAAGGCGATTTCATGCGTCGGACTGAAATGGATACTATCTACCGTGGTCACTTCAGAAGCGATATCTTCAAAAGAATAATCCAGCTCAGTAAGTGTTTCGACTTCATCCTTCTTTTCTTCACCCTGTAATGCTTTTATTTCAAGCTCGATTTTGGCTAACTGGTCTTTGTATAGCTTTTCAGTCGGATCGAATTCAATTTTTTCTTGTAACGTTGATCGTTCTTGATAAAGCTCGGCTAGTTTATGTTTTGTTTCATCTCTTATAATAACGAACTCACTCGGCGCATGAGCCATATATCGCAAGGTGAAATGTTCTCCAGAACTCGGATAACGCACACTATTTGAAATAGGATATACATTAAAGTCGCTTGTTTTAAATGAAGTCTCAATAATTTCATCCGCTTCATTTCGGAAGATAACATGGTGTCTGTATACTTGTCTCTCGTTATAAATTTCTGGGATTGATTCAATGGACACAACCCGACCATTGGTTTCAACTCCAAAATAATATATCAATGGGTTTGTAATATAACTAACGAACACGAATGACATGGCAATTGGAAAAAGTAAGATTAGAAGTGCCGATGCGTGAAATTTAGGTTTAGTTTTTGAACGTCTGAAATACTTCTGATAAAGGCCAAGAATGGCAGCTGAAATGACAACTAATGTAGCGGATGCTAACGGATTATTTAATAGAAAAACAATATAAGCAATAATTTGTCTCATTTGCCCCCTCCTTACCTAAATTATATAAGACAGATAAGGATTAATCTCTTTTTATGACGAAATTTACGTATATTTAACAAACGACTCTTAATAACTTTACTTTATCCAATTATTTTTAAAGTAAACCTTAAAAGCAATGAGTTACAGGAAAGAGCAACTATGAGTATATGACATAATGACTCATTATTATTTAAACACTTAAATATTTATGTGGTAATTAATCGCTAAAATCAAAACAATGATTTTCATTAGATAGTTGCTTACTTCGTTTGTAATTCGTGAACATAGCAGGCTTACCTCTTCTATTTTGGTGGTGATTTTCGACAAATCAACTATACCAAATGTTGAGGTATTTTTTATGACTAAGATTAGTTGTAATTTTATTTGTAGAAAGTTGAGTAATTAAGCAAAAACACCACTAATGAGGATTGCTAGTAGTGATGGAAATAATATATGCGGAATGACGGGCTTTGAGCGGAGAAAACCGGAGTGAATCACACAAATAAATGTGCTGTTCACTCCGGTTTTACATTTCTTCTAATCTTAAATCCTTCTGTAACACATAATATGGTTTTCTAAATCTTGACCGACTAGAATAAATAAGTTCCTCTAGTTGTTTCGAGTATTTAACTTCCTTGACTAACAAATCAAGAAAAACTTCTTTTTCTTCTTCTGTTAATTCAAACGATTGAAATTGAATCATAAAGTCAAAATTTGTTCCGTGACGGTATAATCTACCAGGCAAGGGATGATGCTTGCGATTACCAATCATTATACCGTATCGGATATAAGGTGTTACACTTTTGTGTTGTTGCGCCTTATAACTATAGGTAATCGAATCGTGAGTTGTTACGGAATTAATCTTAGATTCAATAATCACTCTAGGTTTAATAAGTTCATCTTTTTTCTCATAAATAAGCAAATCAGTTTCAAAACAGTTTGTCCTTAAATCTTCATCTTGAAACTCAGCATTATAGGAGATGATTTCGTTGCTATATGGCATTTTTACCAGTGTATCGGCAAATAATTTATTTCCTAAGTTTGAATCATTAATTAAAGTTTTTATCGTATCCGTCCATTGATTTTCCCGCATAGGAAATTCTCCTTTGGTTTACAGTTTCGATTATTGAGCAATCTGTTCCATCATGGCTTCTTCCATCAGATGTGTCATAATGATTTCTGTTTTAACATTAAAAATTTCTTTATCATAACTATTTGGTAATGTTTCATCTAAGATAGATTCTACTTCAAACTTCACCGCTTGACGTGGTTGTTCGTCTTTATACCAATCAATCACATTCGTTTTACTCTGCTCATTGGTAATCGTCTCATAAAGCTTTTTTGCAGATAATTTAACTTTTTCTTCTTCCTTTTTCGTAAGTTTATCTTTTTTAAGCAAATCATAGATCTCCAACTCTTGTTCAGTCAGACCTTCGCGTACATGACGTTCATCTTCTTTTTTAAGATTATCAACAAAATCAACAAGGTCTTCATAATAATCTTCATTTGTTGAATTACCCGAGTTATAGCGATTAATAATTTCTTTATAACGTTCCACAAAATTAGTCCGTGTTTTATTTTCTTCTAACAATATTTCTAGTTTGCTTTCGATAAATAATTTTAACTCCTGAATTTCGATGCTTTTATACGGTGATTCTTGGATTTTTTTTCTTATATCGTCCGTATTAATTTCCGATAGATTCAAAGTTTTCATTGTAGTAATTTCATATTTATTTTCTCCAGCATCTTCTTTTATATAAGAAGATTGAACACTTAAATCTAAAGTTCTAGCAAGGGCTAGTTTTGCACTTTCAATATTTTCATCTCGTACTGAAGCTTTCACCATATCCGCTAAGTATAAAATGATGGGTAAATAATCATTTTTCCAATTTAATTCAAATACTTCAGGCTTACACGCTTCATAAATATTTTTACAAAGATTAGCATAGATTTTAAATTCCTCAAGAATCTCATCTTTATCGAGAAGGATATTTAAATACTGTTGAAATAATTCAATGTGTTCAAAGGTTTCATTCTTCTCAAAGATCGCATCTAAATCAATCCTTAACCCTGAACAAAAGGCTCTTGTTTCTTGAATCACATTTTCCAACAATTTAATTTGCTCTTCTAAATTTTTCACCGGCATTTCGTCTTCATCACTTGGATTAGCATAGTCACCTAAAGCACGTTTCATATGTTTGAATAAGTTTAAATAGTCAACGATAAGACCAGAGCGTTTTCCAGGGAATACCCTGTTAATTCTAGCAATCGTCTGCATTAATGTATGACTCTTCATTGGCTTGTCCAAATAAATCGTTGAGACACTTGGTGCATCAAAGCCCGTTAACCACATAGCACAAACAAATACTAATTGTAAGGGATGATTCGGATCTTTAAAATTATCCTCAATTTTGTCATTTCTTTTGCTACTTCTGCAGTCGTTACCTCAGTTTCTTTCGGCTTAAAATCAACAATTATATTTCCGGTTGGCCCGACAATCTTTTTAATAAAATGCCCTTCAGGCCGCTGACCCCCATTTGGAAAAGTTGCATAGGCTTGGAAAAGGGTAAATATTATAAGCAAAGTAATAATTCCCCTCTAAATTTCAGCTCAAAAGGCAAAGAAAAAACCTAGCTAGTTAAAATCATCAACTAGATAGGTTCCACTACCGACTTACAAGATTTCCATTTTACCCGTACTACCTGCTGCGCCTTCACGCCATTCAATCTCAATTTCAAACACATGCTCACCGTTCTCAATTTCGTACTCAACCTCGACCTTCAGACCCTCAGGAAAATCAATTCGAACGTCTCCTGTCGGCTGGACAAAGGTGAAAGAGCCTTCTTCACGAATTTTGCTAGCAATTGTTTCAAGAAAATCTGCTAATTCATTACGTGATAGCCGTGACTCATAATCAATTAGTACTTGCTTTTGTTTTCCATTCATTGAATACAGCCCCTTTCTTTTATTTTACTGTCCTTATTATACTACATAAGCCCTTTTAATTCATTTAAAATACAGATTTTCATTTAATAAAAACTAGCCAGGAATCAATCACTTAAGAGTAGAAAAAGCTGATTGAAAATACCTAACTAGTTTTACCCCGGATTAACGGTTAGTGAGACTCCCACTTCTGAGTTTAAGAAAAAGTGTTAAAGATAAGTAGGTGGATAACTAACCGTAAATGCCCGATTGATTCGACTAACAAGCAGTGGATAAGAAGCCCCCACTGCTTGAAGTTTCACTTTATTTAAAATTTAATTCAATTGTAGAGTTGATTTAGCATTGGTAACATAATCAATAACGTCACCAGCAGTTATAATTACAATGTCTTCGATTAGTCCATCAGCTTCACTGACATTATTGTGAATCATACAGGAATTACAGACGAGTAACTTACCACCCTTTTCTAAAAATCCTGCCAAACTGTCCTTGGGGAAATTCGCCATCTATAAAAAAATCACCAAGGTATTCATCAGGAAACCGTTTTTGTCACCTTTGATTCTTTTAACACTTACAGTTTAAATATATTTTGTACCTTTTTACCAAGACAACAGTTTGGAAGGACCATTTACTAATTAAAGAGGAAATTAATTTTAATATCCTTGAAATTCTTAATAGAGAAGAGATTAGCCTAGCAAGACAAATTCGCAATTTATATGGTCAAAATATAGAAGAAGAGATGCTTAAATAGTTTTAGGCCAACAATTTCTAGTCGAGCTTGTTAGCTTTTAAAAAGAACTGTTGATGGGAATTGTGGGGGCGATTAGGTCCTATCTAATTTAAAAAACCTTTTTAAACAAAAAAACCACCCGACGCTGTGACAAGCAGGATGGTTCTCGTAAAAATTAAATTGTAACAACCACCGCCTGTACGGATTGGGCTGCAAGAGGGAGGATAGTAGTCCTTCCTCTTTCTTATTTAAGCTAAAAACATACATAAATCAATATGCCTTACCTTATTAGCTTTAACTATTCCTTAAATTCATCACTAAGAGAACTCCCTAATGCTGGTGATTTATATGCTATAATAACTAACCGTAGGGTGCTCCATTCAGTCACTTTTTTGAGCGATTAATTAAATCTGAATTTGGAGCCTTTTTTGGTAGATAAGAAAGTATAACAACTTTCTTACTACATAAGTGCAACTAAAGCATTCACCTAAAGGCTTGGCGAATGCCAAGTTTTCTAATGATAAATTTTTAATAATTATGCACAACGAACATACAACAAGAATGATAGTTTTTAAATTAGCGAGGAGCATTTGAATGGAAAAGAAACAATCGATTTATGATTTTACCCAATCAGCTTTAACGGATTGGTTTATTGAGCAAGGACAACAGAAGTTTCGTGCGAAGCAGGTTTGGGATTGGCTTTATGTGAAACGTGTGGACGATTTTTCAGAAATGACAAACTTAAATAAACAAACACGTGAGTTACTAGATCAACACTTTACGATTCAAGTTTTGAAAGAAGAGATTAAACAGGTATCTAAAGATGGTACCATTAAACTATTATTTAAGCTGGAAGATGATCACTTGATTGAAACGGTATTGATGCGTTTTTCATATGGTCTATCAGTTTGTGTCACAACACAAGTTGGCTGTAATATCGGTTGTACGTTTTGTGCCAGTGGTCTATTGAAGAAGAGTCGTGACCTAACGAGTGGTGAGATTGTTGAGCAAATCGTTAGTATCCAGAAGTACCTTGATCAGCAAGGTAAAGATGAGAAGGTCAGCCACATTGTTGTAATGGGAATTGGTGAGCCGTTTGATAACTATGATCATACGATGAACTTTTTAAGAACGGTTAATGATCAGGATGGTTTATCAATTGGGGCTAGACATATTACGGTTTCTACGAGTGGTTTAGCTCATAAAATTAGGGAGTTTGCTGATGAGCAGTTACAGGTTAATTTGGCTGTTTCGCTTCATGCGCCGAATGATGAGTTGCGGACAAGCATTATGAAAATTAATCGTGCTTTTCCAATTGAAAAGCTTATGGCTGCGGTTGATTACTATTTGGAAAAAACGAATCGGCGTGTCACGTTTGAGTATATTTTACTGAAAGGTGTCAATGACCGGAAAGAAGAGGCACTTCAACTGGCAAAACTATTAAAAGATAAGCGCCACTTATCGTATGTGAACTTGATTCCATATAATCCAGTTGAAGAACATAACCAATATGATCGCAGTGAGAAAGAGGCGATTGTCGGTTTTTATGAGGTGCTGTTAAAAGAAGGGATTAATTGTGGGGTTCGTGTTGAACAGGGTTCTGATATTGATGCAGCGTGTGGTCAATTAAGGAGTAAGCAAATGAAAAAGAATGCGTAATTGCTAAAATATCTAGGGGGAATTTTTGTGAAGAGAAGTTATCGTTTAATTGGTATTGTGTTGTTGATGTTGGTATTAGCTGCCTGTGGTGGAGCAGATGAGGAAGCTGTGGCTGTCGAGGAGCCTGAGACAGAGACGGAAGCGGGAGCACCTGTGGAGGAAACTGACGAGGTTGAAGAAGTTGAGGAATTTAAACCTTTAACGAATCAAGAGATAGAGAAGATTGTGATTAATAACTTGGATCAGATGGATGCAAGTCAGGATGCGTATGATTATCAGGAGACGATGGGAATTGTGAATGATTCGATTATCGATCCTGCACAAGATACGGATGAAGTGACGAAGGTTCTTGAAGCGACAAAAGAGCAGTTTAAACGTCTAGTTGCTGATGAAATACTTGATGAGTGGACGAGAAGTTATTTGGCTGATTTTTATTGGACGATGAGTCGTCAACATTTGCACAGTGATGATATTAGTGCGCGCTTTGAAGTAATCGATCAATCAGAAGATCACTTTACAGCTAGTTTTATTAGACTGGCAGATGGAGCTGGCTATTTTCCGGCGGGGACTTATCAATTAGACTATGTGAAGGAAAACGGCTATTGGGTATTCCTTGATGTTAATTTTACTGATGCCGTGCGAAAACCACTAAATATTAATATGAATGAAGTGAGAGGGTATTATAATCGATTTGATCGAACAAATGGAGAAGTATTATCGTTTTTTGAAGCGGTTGAAGAAGTAGAAGTGAATGGTGAGACCTACTTGATTTATAAAGCGTTTGATACGATTCATGCCCGAAATGTAGTCGATAGTGAGTATAATTATGAGGTGGCAATGCCGTATAATATAGAAGATTAATCGAAAGTAGTTAATGTCTAAACCTAAAGGTTTTTGATGTTCATGTTATGTTTAATAATTTCTCCAACGGTTATCTACTCTGCGCTTGGTAAGGGAATAGTGTAATTGTCGCTAAACGATAAGGCAGTACCTGTGTAAAGCGGGTACTGCTTTTTTATTTGCAAGTTATTGCGATTTTTCTAACCAAAAATAAATTGATGTGTTATAATTTAAGCCGTTTATAGACTGCTATTTAAAGGAGCTTTATGATGAATGAAAAGCTAGATTTCAAATCAAATTTATTGATTGGTTCGTTATTGTTCGGATTATTTTTTGGCGCAGGAAATTTAATCTTTCCTGTGAAAATGGGACAATTGGCAGGTGTAAATACTTTAACGGCTACGATCGGATTTTTAATGACGGGTGTGGGTCTCCCGGTGCTTGGAGTTATTGCTTCTGCACTTTCAAGAAGTGAGAGTTTATTCGATATGGCTAGACCTGTGAATAAGAACTATTCGATCTTTTTCACTTGTGCTTTATATTTAACGATTGGGCCATTATTCGCAATTCCTCGTACGGCGACTGTTGCGTTCGAAGTAGGAGTAGCAGATTTTATTGGTGATGATTTTCTTCAAGTCGGTTTACTAATCTTCTCGTTCATCTTCTTTATCTTGACGCTCTATTTTTCACTCAGACCAGGTCGGATTTTAGATTGGGTTGGGAGATATTTAACACCAGCATTCTTAATTCTGTTATCCGTTCTAATTGTCGCCACGTTTATTAATCCAATGGGTGAGGTCGGTCAATTTGAGCCGCAAGGAAACTATGCGACGCGTCCTTTATTTACTGGATTACTAGATGGTTATCACACTATGGATGCACTAGCATCACTCGCGTTTGCGATTGTCATTATTTCAACGATCGAAAAACTAGGCGTGCATGATCCAAAAAGAAAAGCGATTGAGACATTAAAATCTGGCGTTATTTGTTTAATCGGCATGGGTGTCATTTATGCGTCGCTAGCTTATATGGGCGTAACAAGTTTAGCTAGTGTTGGAAGCGGAGCGAACGGCGGGATCATTCTCTCGATGGTTGGTTCGCATTACTTTGGCTTTGTCGGTCAAATCTTACTCGCTGCGATAGTATTTGTAGCGTGTTTAAAAACGGCAATCGGCTTAATTACATCTTGTGCTCAGATGTTTAGTGAGATGTTTCCACGCTCGATCTCTTATAATAAGTACGCGATTACTTTTACGCTAGTGTCGTTTGCCATTGCCAACTTTGGCCTAAACGCAATCATTCAGCTATCTGTTCCTGTACTGATGTTTCTTTATCCATTGGCGATTACGTTGATTATCTTATCATTACTGACACCGATAATTAATAAGCAAAAGGATATCTACAGGTGGACAACAGGACTGACCATTATTGCAGCGATCTTTGACTTTATTAACGCACTACCCGATACGGTCAAAGAAAATGTCGTTTTAACGAAAATGATTAACTTTGCAAAAACTCTCTTCCCAGGCTTTGAGTATGGTTTTGGCTGGATCGTTCCTGCAATGATTGGCTTTATTATCGGGCTCTTAATCTGGAAAGTGCGTGAAAGTCGGGTAAACTAAATAAAAATAACTGCCACTAGTGAGTTAAGAATGAATTCGCTAATGCTATAGTTTTATTTAAACATCTCTCATGACCTGGCTAATTTGTAGTTATTCATGATCAGCTCCAAAGCTACCTGAAATTGGAGAGTTCTATTTCACACATTTGAGTACTTTGAAGGTTTCGCAGAAACATTGGATCCAGATGAGTCAAAGTTAAGGGTTATCAAACCTCTATTGGGATTTCATATCGTTATTTTAAATAAGCGAGTTTTGGAAATCAGAAGAAACCAACACATTCCAACTTCAAAAACGTTCGTGTTTGTGTAAAAGGATGGTTGAGTAAGAGGACAATCCCTTCAAATGAGCTACCATATTCAAGTGGAATGTATCTATTATTCCGTTCCGTATGAATCGTCTACAATATTAATGATTATTGTAATCCAGAAGTATTCTATCCGAAATGGTATTCTCCATAATGAAGTTTTGCAATACAGTTTCTCATAATTTAAATTTGCTAACGTTGTAAGAATGGTACGTTTATTTTCATAACACATATCAATGAAATTGAAAACGAGGTTTGCATCATCTTAATTAATTGGTATATTCGTATATTTTTTAACATAAAGGCGGAAGACGAGTTGGACAACGATAATCTAGTTAGCCATCCTATTGAAATTCTTCAAAGTTACTTAAAAATAGGAGCTTTAAATAATTTAAGTGAACCATTGGGCTCACGGTATACCAATGGTTGCGTATTTATTTTTTAATTTATAGACTTATTAATGGCTCTTTCCACGTTTACTCTCTT
This sequence comes from Amphibacillus indicireducens, assembly GCF_039539605.1. Lineage (NCBI taxonomy): Bacteria > Bacillati > Bacillota > Bacilli > Caryophanales > Bacillaceae > Amphibacillus > Amphibacillus indicireducens. The sequence continues at coordinate 19,138 of NZ_BAABDL010000023.1, forward strand.
AAAATGCCGTATTGCCACCTCAACCTGTGTACAACACTCATTCTATTAATGCATTGATAGAAACATCTCACACTAAACATACATAAAAGTATCAAATACACCTTTTTATGTATATTTACATCAAATTAGTAAGTACACTCATTTTTCCGTTAACATAATTATTATTATTAAAAAGGATAGGCTTACATTAAACTGTCTTATATGTAGATGATTTCACTCTAAACTTTATATTCTCTGACAGCTTAAGATCAAATCAATTAGCATCAAAATGTAGAATATAAAATAGTGAGTTTTGTAATTCCATAATTGCCCTACGTGCATATACATGTATGTTAGTATTCATAATCTAGTTCATTTAAGAACATTGATCTCTAATGATGAATAAGTTTTTAACATTTCACTAATAAAACGCATCATATAATGGTATCTTATTGTTGGGAGGGATAATTAACATGGAATCAAAAGCGAATAAATTTTTAATTATATTTTCTATGCTAGCATTAGCTTTTGGATGTATTGGCTATGTTTTTACAAAAAACTATATTTTTCTTATTATTGGTGTATCTATAAGTAGCTTGTTATTTGTCTTCGGTACAATTTTTACAAGGTCTTAGATAAAGATGGGAATTAATCTTCGAGTATTTTTATTAATTGAGATTGTAATGATGAGTGGTAAGTAAAGATCTCATTAGCTAAGTAAAAGACTAGAGTTTACAAAGTTTATTGGTTAAGTTTTTATTTACTACGGTAATTTTGTAAAGAAGCACTTTATTCAAGACTCTCATTTTCACATTAGTTCAGTCTCTAATCTGAAACAATGTGCTATTTTTTTCGTTTTATTTCAGAATTGAAGTTACATAATCAAATTATTTCAGTTATGTGACTATGAAAAATGATGCCCCTTAAAAAGAGACATCATTTTCTGTTATTAAATCACTGGTTTCGATTCGTACTTTGTAAACTTCAAATACTCGAAGATTAAATGTAGAATCCCTCTCAAAGGTTACAAACCATTCAAATTGATCTTTTCCTAAATAAGCCTGATATTAGCGATTCATTATTCTTATTTCAAGACACATTCCTTCATACGCTTCATAATCTTGTTGACCAATCCATATTCTCCAATCATGTATATCTGAAACCATAATCCCCGTACGTTGCATCATAGACCGCTTTCTTCAGCTGCCATACGGACAATATCTTCATCGATCTGTTCTCTCTTTAGTTGCGCCCCATATAAAAGGCTGTTAACCGTTAACGTGTTAATAACGCGTGGCCATCCTTGTGATCGTAAAGCGATCGCTTCCTTGGCGGGCGTTGTAAAAATCGACATCTTAGCTCCTGCTTGTTTTAAATGATGCTCAATATAAGCATAAACACCGTCTTTATTTAATGGTTGTAATTGATATTTCATAATGATCCGCTGAGCTAACGGACGATGATGATTCAAATGCAACCGTGTTTTTAGATGCGGTAGTCCAGCCAATATAAGAATAAATGGATTCGATGAATCCATTTGGAAATTAAATAAAATCGCTAAATCCTGTAAAAAGGCATCCTTCGCCATATGCATTTCATCAAGTATGAATACGGGGGTTACTTTACGCTCCTGAGTCATCTGCTCAATCCCGTGTTGAATCTGACGAAATAAATCCACTTTACGAAACTTAGGTTCTTCTCCCAAACCATAGGCCAATCCTCGATAAAAATCCATGACGCCGCCAGTAGATAATGGAAAGTAAACGACATGATATAAGGCTGGATTAAGAGAGTCTTTAAATGATCGTAAAGTAAATGTTTTTCCTGAACCAGGATCACCGATCAGTAAACCAATTCCTTTGGACTTTTGTAAATAAGCGAGCCCATTTAATGCTTCTTG
>NZ_BAABDL010000024.1:0-20171 GCF_039539605.1 Amphibacillus indicireducens
TTTTTAATTGATTTGATGCGGTTTATTCAGGTTTTATGATTGGGCTATGAATAATCTAGGTTAACGATTATCGAAAAGAAAATTGACAGTCTAACGATGATGGTTGATCTATTTTATGAGCTGTCACAATTAGATTCATTAGATGATCAATTACATTTAGAAGAGCAATGCTTGAATCAGATAGTTATTGAAGCGATGCTGATGTTCTATGATGAATTTAATAAAAAACAACTGACTATCCAATTCAATGAAGCGCCAGTATCATCAATTGAAGCTGATCAAAAGGCAACTAAACGGATTGTTTATAATATCATTCAAAATGCGTTACGTTATGCAAAAAGCCACTTAACAATTGACTTGATTGAAGAAGATCAGTACATCCAACTTAGCGCACGCAATGATAGTGAACAGATTGATCAAATTGATCCTGACCGAATTTTTGATCGAACATATCGTTTTGATAGGAGCCGGACAGATGGGCAAGTCGGACTCGGTCTCCATATCGTGCAACAATTAGTCAACAAACAGGGCGGAAAGATTGAGGCGAAAATAGATGAAGGCACCTTTCAAATTGACATCCGCTTCAAAAAGTGGAGTTAATTGTTCCATAGTACTGAATTATATCGGACTAAAAAGTGGGGCGTTTTATGTAAACACCCCACTTTTTATCTGTAATTTTTATAAAATTAACGAGTAATAAGTTATAAGTTCCCACGTTGTCGTATCGTCGAATGTTCCCCAATCACACCCCGAATCACAACAACATAAATTCCAACAGATAAAATTGATGTTAGAATATCAGTGGCGGGTTGTGTATAAATAATCCCATTTAACCCCGCAAACTTGTTCAGTAAATAAATTAGCGGAATAAAAACTAAACCATGCCTTGAAATTGATAGAATGAGTGACGGCACAACCTTACCAAAACCTTGTAGCACATTAATAAAAATAAACATGACCCCGACAATCGGACCTGAAATAATTAAGGCACGTAGCATTTGTGTTCCGTATGTGATCACTTGTTCATTGTTAATAAATGATTGCACAATTGTATCAGCAAGCACCCAGTATATCAGCGTTAATATACTGCCAATCACAATTGCCGTTGCTGTCGAAAACTTAATAATTCCTTTTAATCGTTTGAAATTTTTTGCACCATAATTGTAGCCGACAAGCGGTTGGACACCTTGTCCTAATCCAATCTGGACAAAAATCAGAATCATGTTCGCTCGGATTGCCACACCCATCGCAGCTAGTTGGACATCACCATAGCTCGATAAGAAATTGTTCATAAAAATATTCGCTACCGAGAGCATTAAGTTGTTTAGTGAAGCGGGAATCCCGATTGATAAGACACCAAACATAATCCCATCTGTCATTTTAAAATCTTTTAATCGAATCGACAAAATTGACCGTCCTGAGACCAAATAGCTAATAAAATATAGAGCACTAAATAAATTCCCGATCACCGTAGCAATCGCCGCACCGGTGACACCCATATCTAATGTCAAAATAAAGATCGGATCTAAAATAATATTGGTAATCGAACCGATCATCATCCCTCTCATCGCCAAGCTCGATTTTCCTTCAGCACGAATAATATTACTAAACGTTTGTGACATAATAACAAATGGTGCACCAACGACAAGATAATTTAAATAAGAGCGCGTAAAATCAATTGTATCTGAACTGACCCCAATAATATTAAGGACAGTCGGCATAAAGATCCAAAAAGATACCATTAATAAAAGACCTAGAGTAATTGATGCATAAAAAACAAACGCCGACACTTTTTTAGCATACGCTTCTCTACCTTGACCTAATGAACGTGAAATCACTGACGTTCCACCAACACCTAACAATACACCAGCACCAATAAACAAAGTAAAGACAGGCATTGACAAAGTAACCGCGGCTACTTGCAATTCATCACCTGTTTGACCGATAAAAAAAGTATCAGCCACATTATAAACAAATACGAGCAACATACTCATAATTGCTGGTATTGAGTTTTTTGCAACAGCCTTTGGGATTGGCATTGTTTCAAATAATGCTCTATCGTATTGCATAATCAAATTCCTCTCTCTTTTCACCGTTCAACATAATAATTGCTTCGTCTTCAAAGATTATAGGGAAAATAACGTCATAAATCAACAATATGAGCCAGAGAGATAATCTTATGAGTGAGCTCATAGTTTTTTAGCTATTATTCCGGTGTTCAAACCGCTGAACTCCTTGATTTCTCCACGTTTTTCATTTAAACTATAGTGTAATTAGAGATTGTATTTTTTATTAATTTTCTCATAAAATAAAGCTGTTGGTGCTACTAACACCAACAGCTGATAGAAATGCTCCCTTCAAAGGGGGTCAGCACTCGTAGAAATAACCTGCCGAGCCTGTCAACTCAGAGGTGGGTTATTTTTTATGCTTAAAAGACAGCACTACAATGACTAAGCCTGTGAACGTAAATGCGACCATCAAAATAACCACCATGTAGCAATTGATCAGCACGTATGGCGGTTATTTTTCAAAAACTTATTTATTCAAACGAAATCTCGATCTGTTTTTCACCTGTCACTTGGAATGGTCCTGGAACTGCACGATCACCACGTGAATTCCCCTCAAAATCAGTATCAAATCGATATGGTGAGCCATCTGGTTTTTCAAACAGTTGCTCTGTATGGAAACCAAAACCGAGTTTGGCTGTATCAATAATATCGGCAGCACTTTCTTCCAATAGCTCTGGTTTTGTAATATCGATCACAACCTTTTTATTGTCACGATCAATTGTAAATTCGAGTGCTGAGTCATCAAATAACTTCGCACCATTTTCCTTCTTATAAGCAAGCGCTCTGTTGAAGTAAACGTTATTTTCAACGTAAATTGCTAGTGGCGCGTCTTTTGACAAACTCGCATATGCTGGTTTTGCTTCTTCATCTGCTTCATTCTCTGTTGGCTTCGCTGGCTCTTCACCTGTTTCAAAGAATTTACGCATTCTCTCCCAAGGCTTTTCATCATCAGCACCAGGGTAGTCATTAAATACAGCTGTTCCTACCGGATAAGATAAGAACGGAGCGAGTGCATTTTCCACTTCATCTTCTTTTAAAACATCGTTACCGAAAAACGAAACATAGATCGGCTCATCTGTACGTGGATCATCTTTCGGACGGAGGAAGATATTATTGTAAAAACGATCATCCCCACCGGTAAATCTTGTCATCCCAGCAACCGCCGTGCTATGAGGTACGTGATATGGCGTATGACGATTTAGTTCGTTACCAATCGATATCGCCCCAGCTACTAAATTATGAACAAGCGCAGAGCTATGGCTTAATGTTTTGAATGCATAATTTGATAATAGAATGTTGTGGTCAATCATTGTTGGTCCATGACTCACCTCAACTAAAATATCTTCACTATCATTTCCGAACATTAGGTTATTGTTGACACGTGTCCCCTGTGATTGCCAATCTAACCAAACCCCTCTAAATGAATCATGGATCACATTATTGCGAATAATTGTATCAATCGCAGCATGGAGCTTGATGCCCCCAACTTCTGCACCTTCAAATTCACGTTTTTTCCGCGTATCATAAATGTGATTATTTTCAATTATACTAAACGCACAACCGAGGTGACCGACAATTCCAGCCTGACCACAGTTGAAGATTTTATTATTTCTCACAATATGGCTACCGATATTGTCCTTATTCCAACCGTTGTTAATTGCCCTAAAAATAACTTCCTGTTCACGCTGATGACCCATTTTGGTAAATAGAGTTGTCCATTCATTCTGACCGGTACTTTCCTCTTTACCAAGACTGATTCCAACATTACGTGAATCACTAATTATATTATTTTCAATCACCCACCCCTTACTCCAGTGTGGTCCAATTAGACCTTCCTGTAAAGCAGTCGGTGGTGCCCATTGAGTAGCAGCCTGTTTCATCGTAAAACCCCGAACGGTTATGTAATTACGCCCTGGATTTTCAGGCCAAAAACAGAAACGACGTGTGTTAATTTCAACATTACCTTCCCTTGGATCCGCACCTTGAAAATTCGCATAAATCGTTGTTTGATCATCATCAACTTCTGAATACCACGCATAGACTGAGAATTCAGGTTCAAATGATGTTTTAGATTTTTCCGGATGACGTACCGCTTCAACAGAAACTTGTTCATACATCGCACGCCCATCTAAATAAACTTCTCCTAAATGAAACACACGATCTCTGGTAAACAACCAATCTCCAAAAACAACTTCATTATATGGATTAAAGCGACCGAAAAACTTATTATCGATTACTGTTTTCCAAATATCACCGTCTTTTTCCCACTCGGTAATCACCTCAGCACCTGTGATTGTAACATCTTCACCTTCAGCAGCTTGATAAACAATTGGCTGAGTAGCCGTACCACCACTTTTCGGACTGACCCACTCACGATAAATCCCTTCATGGACAGTCACGGTATCTCCCGGTTTTGCAATATACGCCGCCTGACTAATCGTTAAAAAAGGCTGCTCTTCAGTCCCTTGATTGAAATCGCTTCCATTTTTACTCACGTGATAATGCATGATATCTTTCCTCCTTGTTTTACTAATATATCGTTATTTTATCGCAATCTTATGATTAATCAAACATGGGAAAAGCTATTAATTGATAAACTAGCTAGACAAATCATTTAGTTTTTCGCCAAAAAAAGCATCACTCAATGATTCGACAGAGTTGATGCTAATTTATATTACAATGTTTTCTTTTTAAAAATTAGAATTAAAAATGTTAGTCCTCCGACGATTTCAATAATAACTGAAACAACACCCTGAGCATCAAAGACATGATACATCACAAAATAGGCACCGGTTAAAATTAAAAATCCAGTCGCAAGCGACATCGGGAAAAGATAACGATGATCATAGGTAGGAGTTAGTTGATAACTTAATGTCGCAACTAAAAAACCGAAAAACGTTAGTGGACCAACGACAGCAGTGGAGATTGACATTAAAATAGCAACTAAAATCAGAACATAAATAATACTAAATTGATAATTAACACCTAACGACGTAGCCAAATCTTTTCCGAGTGACAAAACATTTAATTTTTTTGAATAGGCAAATAGCAAAAAGGCTACGATGAGAACGATTGGAATCGCAATAATAAAGTATTCAGAATCAGCATTGTTAACCGAACCAAACAATCTTGCTTGTAAAATATCAAACTCAGACGGTGCAAGCAATCTTCTCATAAAAGTAGATAATGACCTTAACCCAGTTCCAATAATCAGTCCAACTAAAAGCATCAGCTCTAAGTTACCGTATTTACCAGATAACAACCAACCATAAAGAATCAAACACATTAAAATCATCAGTCCGATTTGAATAATAAACGGACCCGTTCCTCTAAAGCCAATAAATACACTCGCCCCAAACAGAAAAATCGTACTCGTATGAATCGTTGAATATAATGCTTCAAACCCTAAAAGTGAAGGGGTGATCACTCGATTATTCGTAATGGATTGGAAAGCAACTGTTGATAAGCTTTGGCAAACAGTCGCAATCAGCATTGCAGTAAGAGCAACCATCCTTCTTTGGACGACAGGAATAAAGGAAGGAGAATCTATCGGAACTGGATTATTGTATACTAAGAGTCCATATGAAGAGAGTGCACCTAAAACAATTAAAGTTAGTAAAGTAATCCAATAAAATCTGGCTTCTTTTTTTGAACGAAACGTACGATTCGACCGATTTCGATTGAAAAAATTAAACTGCTTTTTTTGCTGTTGATCATTAATAGATTCTAGTTCGTTCATTTTACCCTCCTCTGTCTCAATAAGATCATAATAAAGACAAACGCACCTACTGTACCTAAAATTAAAGAAACAGGTACTTCAAAAGGCATAATAATTGTTCGAGAAATAATATCAGCAGTTGTTAAAGTCCCCATCCCAATGACACAAACCCAAGGTAAATTACTTCTTAAGTCGTCACCTCTAAACATTGAAACAATGTTCGGCACAATTAAACCTAAAAACGGAAGGTTACCAATCACAGCGGCGACAACACCTACTGAAAAAGCAATCAAGCCTGTACCAATAAGGACGATCTTATTATAACTCACGCCTAAGCTCGTTGTCACATCTTCACCTAATCCAGCTAAAGTTAAGCGGTCAGCATAAATAAAAATCAACACACTAATCAAAATAATGATCCACAAATATTCATATCGACCAATTTGAATCGATGCAAAAGAACCGACAAACCAACTTTCAATATTTTGTGTCATTTGAAAAACAAGCCCAACAAAAGTAGAGATGGCAGAAATAACAGCACCTAACATGATACCAATAATCGGAACAATTAAAGTGGAGCGTAATTTAAGACTTCTTAAAAATAAAAAGAAAATCATTGTTCCGATAAAGGAAAAAATGATTGCCCCTGTCATTCTTTGCACTAATGTTGGTGCGGGAATGAATAAATAAACAAAAATAAGACCCAAACCAGCCCACTCAATCGTTCCTGTTGTAGTCGGTTCAACTAAACGATTTTGTGTAATCAACTGCATAACGAGTCCTGACATTGCCATTGCAGCACCAGTTAACATAAGTGAAGCAGTTCTTGGAACGCGTGTGATAAAAAACATATCGATTCCATCTTCATTCCCTCTTATGTCATAAACACCAGTCAACATTGACACAATAGCTAAGATCATTACGATTATAATCGCTAAAATAAATGGCTTTGACCATACTTGATTCTGATTAATACGATGGGACTGAGTCTCCTCAGCCCCACGTATCGTACTTAATATTTTTTTCGGCACTATAATTTTACTCCTCTGTCTTACTCAGATAAAGTATTTCCAATTTCCTTAAATAACTCTAAAAAGGTATGGATTGATTCATTCGTATACGTATCATTAGGCGCATAAATAATCCGTCCTTCAGTAACAGCAGTTGTATTTTGAAGTGCAGGTGAGTGATCGATAACATCCTGAGCAGGAACTGCATCCGTTGTAGAAGATACAGCTGCATCTCGATCTAAAACAAAAATCCAATCTGGATTACTTTCTGCAATCGCTTCTACAGAAATATCATCACCTTGATGATCTGAAGACGCATGATCAATTTCTAATGCTGGAGTCCAATCAAAAATATCATAAAGTGGTCCCCAAACACGTCCTGAAAATGGAGCTGAAAAACCAATATCCCCACCTGAGACGACAACACTCATCATCGTATCTGTTCCATTATATGCAGACTTAGCCTCTTCAATTGCCTGATCAAAGGCAGCAATCAATTGTTCAGCTTCATCATTTTTATTAAAAATTTGGCCAAGGGCAAATGTTAAATCTTTAAAGCCATTCACTAAGTTATCACCAGGAGTATCCGCTTCCTCAGATACATCAATATTCAGATCAAGCACAACTGCATTAGGTACTAATTTCTTAATGTCTTCATAAAAACTAGCAAAACGTTGACCCACAATAACAAGCTCTGGATCAACAGCCGCGATGATTTCTAGATTTGGCTCACGGTGATTACCGATATCTTGAACTGCATCATCATTTACATATGGTAATTCTGCTGGCATAACAGCTTTTGGTGCAGCAGCCAGTTCAATTCCCCAATCAGCCAAAGTTTCAAAACTTCGATTGTCTAACGCAACGACATTCTTTGGATTTACCGGAACAGTAACCGTTCCATGAGCATCAGTGATTTCAACTGTTGTCACTTCATTCGTATCGTCCACCTGATCAGCAGTTTCTGTTCCATTAGGTTCTTGCTCATCAGCTGTACTAGCACCATCAGTAGAATCTGAACATGCTGCTAACAATAAAACAAAAAGGATTGCTAAAAAAGCTAATTTAAAACGATTCTCTCTCTTCATTTCTTATATTTCCCCCTTGTAATCTTAAATTGTGGCACTGACAATGATAATCATTCTCAATAACTTCCTCAAGTATAGCAATTCGAAATATTTTGTCAACTCTTTTTTTAAAAAAGTCTTCCTTTTTAAAAGGAGGTCGATCATTAACCAAAAGGGATTCATTCTTATTCGTTAATTTGCATAAAGTTAATAAAGATAGGAGGTTTTAAAAAATGTGTACTGCTTTAACATTGCAATCTAAACAAAAAGAAAGCTTTTTCGGACGAACAATGGACTTTTCTTACCCAATTGAACCTGAACTTTATGTTGCACCGAGAAATTATCAGTGGAACAGCTTAGTAACAAACAAGAGATACGTCAATTCTAATAGTTTCATCGGAATCGGGCAAGAAACAGACGGAATGGGGATTGCTAGTAGTGATGGAAATAAAATACCGGAATGACAGGCTTTAAGCGGTTTTAATATTTGTTCTTATAAATGCCTTTACTTATTATTACTTCATTCATTAATCTCATTTAAACAATAGCTAATCAAACTAAGCACTCTAAAATATAGATATTCTCTAAAATGGTCTGATGGAATTTGCTTTGTATTTGTTTCAAAATGTCTTATTTGAAATTCATTTCCTATCTTGGTTAATTCATTAAATTCTTGATTTAGTCTAGAATAAAGCTCATTTGAATTGTGACTAACATTATTAAGCAATTCATTTAAAGATTGTTTCTTCTTATCCCCATACAAAGTTTTAAGTCTTTCAAAACAATCCCAAATCTTTTCCAGTGCAATTTGTTTCTTATCGGAATCCGATGCTCTGATGTATATCTTCGATTCTTCTATTTTTTTAAGAAGAACTTCATCTTTTGAATATCTTATATCATCATGTAACAGTACCTCGGACTTATTAGCTATATTATCATTTGATTGTTTATTTATAGGATTAATAATCAAATATGCCAATATTACTTCTTTTAGTTGTTCTAACTCAGGTCTATAATCAAACTCTGATCCCCCAGCTGATATTTTACCAGATACTTTAACTTTACCTTCTAATTCTGGAATTAAGACTGCATACTTACTTCGAAGTTTTCTCCACAATTTCTGAGATCCATTCTTTCTTTTTAAGCCTTCTTCAATCAAAGGTAAATCTTTTTTTATCTCGTTATATATAGCTTGTGTCACATCTGCCAATTATACTCACACTCTCTTTCTTAAATATTCTAACATAACAAATTAACAAGAAAGCTGATTATTGAGCAATTTGTTCCATCATCGCTTCTTCCATCAGATGTGTCATAATGATTTCTGTTTTAACATTGAAAATTTCTTTATCATAACTATCTGGTAATGTTTCATCTAAGATAGATTCTACTTCAAACTTCACCGCTTGACGTGGTTGTTCGTCTTTATACCAATCAATCACTTTCGTTTTACTCTGCTCATTGGTAATCGCCTCATATAGCTTTTTTGCAGATAATTTAACTTTTTCTTCTTCCTTTTTCGTAAGTTTATCTTTTTTAAGCAAATCATAGATCTCCAACTCTTGTTCAGTCAGACCTTCGCGTACATGACGTTCATCTTCTTTTTTAAGATTATCAACAAAATCAACAAGGTCTTCATAATAATCTTCATTTGTTGAATTACCCGAGTTATAGCGATTAATAATTTCTTTATAACGTTCCACAAAATTAGTCCGTGTTTTATTTTCTTCTAACAATATTTCTAGTTTGCTTTCGATAAATAATTTTAATTCCTGAATTTCGATGCTTTTATACGGTGATTCTTGGATTTTTTTTCTTATATCGTCCGTATTAATTTCCGATAGATTCAAAGTTTTCATTGTAGTAATTTCATATTTATTTTCTCCAGCGTCTTCTTTTATATAAGAAGATTGAACACTTAAATCTAAAGTTCTAGCAAGGGCTAGTTTTGCACTTTCAATGTTTTCATCTCGTACTGAAGCTTTCACCATATCCGCTAAGTATAAAATGATGGGTAAATAATCATTTTTCCAATTTAATTCAAACACTTCAGGCTTACACGCTTCATAAATATTTTTACAAAGATTAGCATAGATTTTAAATTCCTCAAGAATCTCATCTTTATCGAGAAGGATATTTAAATATTGTTGAAATAATTCAATGTGTTCAAAGGTTTCATTCTTCTCAAAGATCGCATCTAAATCAATCCTTAACCCTGAACAAAAGGCTCTTGTTTCTTGAATCACATTTTCCAACAATTTAATTTGCTCTCCTAAATTTTTCACCGGCATTTCGTCTTCATCACTTGGATTAGCATAGTCACCTAAAGCACGTTTCATATGTTTGAATAAGTTTAAATAGTCAACGATAAGACCTGATCGTTTTCCAGGGAATACCCTGTTAATTCTAGCAATCGTCTGCATTAATGTATGACTCTTCATTGGCTTGTCCAAATAAATCGTTGAGACACTTGGTGCATCAAAGCCCGTTAACCACATAGCACAAACAAATACTAATTGTAAGGGATGATTCGGATCTTTAAAATTATCCTCAATATCATGACCATTCTCATCAATCCGATTCATTCGCTGTCTATGTTTTTTAAAATCAAGTCCCTCTTTTTCAAAACGTTCATCATCTTGTCCGTCTTCACTTACAACGACAGCCATTTCCACTGACTGCATATACTTAATTTGCTCTGTGAGCTTGTCCCGTTCTTCCTTAGATGATACGTATGACCGCTTTTTAATGAGTTCCTTTAACTTCTGATCCCAGTAATATTGAACCTTATCATACATTCTAACCGTCGTGAACTTATCAACAGAAATGACCATAGCTTTTCCTAAATAACCGCGATTAGGGAAGTGGTCGACAATGTCTTTTGCCACAATATTTAAACGTTCATCCCGCTTCAATACTTCATTTGTTTGAGAGTAATAGTTTGCTAGTCGCTCTTCTTCCTCGGCTGTAAGATTTTCATTTTCGATAATTTCAACATAATCATCGGCTAAAAAGTCATTCGTAAGCCAAACTTCTGGTACTCTTCTTGAATAATATAGCGGAACAGTTGATCCATCTTCAATAGACTGGGCAAAATTGTATTCACTGACATAATCCCCAAACCACTGATTCGTTAATCGCTTCGAGCCGAGCAACGGTGTTCCTGTGAAAGCTATATATTGTGCATTTGGCAGGCCTGTACGCATATTTTCAGCCAATGTTTTATATTGGGTACGATGGGCCTCATCAACAATAACGACAATATCATCCCGTTCAGATAAAATAGGAAACTTTTTTCCTTTGTCATAGCGGAACTTTTGAATGAGCGTAAACAAAAATGGCTTGTTTGTTTGTAAGTCTTTTCTTAAAGCCGCTCCATTTTTCGGTTGGGCAGACTCCTCTTCCGTAATGACTTCTGTCCGGAGGAAGTTTTTATATAATTGATCGTCTAAATCTTGCCGGTCAGTCACCATTAAAAAAGTAAAATTACCTTTTATTTTTCGATTAATTTTATTGACATACATGGCCATGGAATATGACTTTCCACTTCCTTGTGTATGCCAGAAGACCCCTAGCTTTCCATCTAACCTTGCTCTATTTTCAAATGCCTCTATCGCATTGTTTACACCTAAAAACTGATGGTTCTTAGCCAAAATTTTAACCCGTTTATTTTCATATAGAATAAAATTTTCAACATAATCTAGTAGCTTCTCGTGCTTGAAAAGATCGTTTAATAAATACTCGATACTCGTTCCTTGTTCGTAAATTTGTTTTCGATTTACTTGTTCATCTTCATTGGAACGAAGCCATTCAAAGAAGTGGCTATAATTAGCAGTAAAACTACCGATTCTCGTTTCAGTCGCATTTGAAAGGACACAAATTTGATTAAAGAAAAACAATTGCGGAATATCATGAACGTAATCTTGTAAGTTTTTATCGTAAGCTGTTTTTAAGCTTACATCGGAATTTTTAAGTTCAATAAAAACGAGCGGTAAACCATTAACAAAGAGTAACAAGTCTGGTCTACGGTATTGCGTTTCACCTTTAATCCACATTTGCGAAACAAGTGTATAGGTATTTTTTTCCACTTCATTAAAATCAAGTATACGAACCGTCTCATATTGTTTTTTCCCATCTTTATCAAATGATACAGGAATTCCGTTTTTTATTTCTTTATAACGGTCATAGTTTTCAGCTACTACTTCTTTATCAGAAAAGGGTATACGGAAATCTCTGACAATATCTTGCAAGAGATGTTCAGGTACGTGCGGATTTAATCGGCGTAAGCTTTCAAAAAATACCTTGGGTAAAATAACTTCTTGAACAGAAGCACGACCCGTCCCATCTGATTCTGTATCTAAAATATTTAGGCTTGAAAAAACACGCTCTGCACTCATGTTGGCATTTATAAATTGATAGTAGTTATCTTTTGATAACACCTTAATACAAGCTTGCTCAATCATATCTTCCGTAATGATTTTCTTCATGATATGCCTCCTTTACTTGACAGTGATTGTTCCATTCATTAAACGTGGGAGCAGTAAGTCTCGTTGTTTTTTTAGATTTTGGTTTTGAATATTTAAGTTTTTAATCTTGCTAAAGATGCCCTTTGTTAAGGTATGATACCTTAAAACTAAATCATTTATTGGATACAGTATTTTAAGGTTTTCAAATTTACCTTTACTTAAATTTGTCATTGTTGCCCCAGTTGCCCCAAATAATTCAATTGTTCCTTTCATTGAATGTAAAGTAAAATAAGCCCACTCTCTTTCCAATGACTTATTAAGTATGATTGAATTAATTTGTTGATTTGTATGAGCAGGATATCCATTAATTGATACAACTCCGCCTGTTCCAATGCAACTTACCATAATAGATCCTTCTGGTATAAGTTTTTTCGGTTGACTATCGTTTCCCTTATTACTTAAATATGACTCCGTTTCAATTGTAAATAAATTCCCATTCATGTCAGGTGTTTTTACGAACATAACTTCACCACCATAATTTTCTTCATCGTTAGTTGGTGGAGTTTTTCCTGTAATTACTTCACCTAAGTCCTTAATCCTTCTAACTTCCCATCCCTCTGGTATGCCTTTATCAAACTTTGTCTTTTCATAACCAGGAAATCGCATGCGGACAAACCATTCTTTATATAACTCTTCGGCGGTTTGCTCTAAAATTTGAATTCTACGATTGTTGTTTTCGATTAAATTGTCGTAGGTTGATAGTATAGTTGTTATTTTTTTTTGATAATAAATTGGATAGTCGGGAATAATATATTTAAGTATTGCCTTTTTATCCCCCCTGGGCATCTTTGTACCTTTTGACGTAACATCAGCATATTTAAAAAAGTTTGAATCGGATAATACATAATAAATAAATTTAGGTATATAACCCTTTGCAGTCCTTAAAACTAATACGTCAGCCGAGGAGCCTCCTTCTTTATCCGCAAACCATATTTTTTCAAAATAAAGTCTTATATTAGATACAAGAATATCTTCCGGTTTATAATTTAATACAGTTTTTGATGTGGGTAAACTTTTAGCATTTATAACCCCACCTTTTTTTTCAATCATATTTTCTGTTGAAATATAATTTTGTTTATTTACTCTTTCTATATCAATTCTGTCGGAAACAAACTCTGCCACGCTTCCTAATTCAATATAATCACTCATACTCAATCACCAAGCTATCTAAATTTTCTTCAATTTGTTTTTCTAATTCTTTGGCTTCTTCATTTAGTTGTTTAAACTCCTCATTTAATCCGAACAATTTTTCTTTAAATTGTTCGGCCGTCATGCCGTCATCTTCAATGACAACTCCAACATATCTGCCGGGATTGAGTGAGTAATCTTGTTCAATGATGCCATCTTCCCCTTGAAGCGTGGCTACTTTACACAATCCGATGACATCCTGATATTTGCCGTCTGGGAAACGTTCTAATAACCAGTCGATTTGTTTTTGGAAGTACTTTTCATCTGCTTCCGTTTCCGCATTATCACGTGCTTCTTCGTATTCTTTAATTAGGGCAAAGAAACTATCACTATCCCCTTCGTACAGACGGTTGATAATCGCTAAATTTTTAATTTGTTCATCAGAAAATTTACGTAAAGCCCGATCGACTTGTGTGAATATATTTCGTGCATCAATAAATAAGATTTCATCTTTATTAGGTTTATTACGATCGAAAAACCAAAGTGTCGCTGGTAAAGTAACCGTACTAAACATATTAGATGGTAGGGCTACCATTTGTGAGACAATCCCATCTTCAATTAAAGCTTTTCTAATTTCTTTTTCACTATGACCTGCATCTGAAGCAGAGTTTGCCATAACAAGCGATGCACGACCGTTTTCATTTAAGGCTGTCGCAAATTGGTTAATCCATAAGTAGTTGGCATTCGGTACTTTTGATTTTTTTCCTTTCGTTTGTGGGACACCATATTTGTTAAACCTTTCTTGATCTTTTACTAAATCTAATTCCACGTTATCTACATTAAATGGTGGGTTGGCTAATACATAGTCAAAATTACCAACCGAGTTATACGGATCAGCATAATAAGAATTCGCCTCCGTAATTTCACCGCGAATATTGTTTAGGAATAAGTTCATTTTTGCTAACTTTACTGTTTCACCTGTCCGCTCGACACCATAAGCTCTTAAATTAAGTGGAGTTCCACCATTTTTCTTTTTATGTGCTTGGGCATAGTTTGCGACCTGGACGAACATTCCACCTGATCCACAAGCAGGGTCTAATATCTTTCCTTCTGATGGTTGTAATACTTCAACCATATAACGAACGACTGAACGTGGTGTATAGAACTCTCCACCACCTTGACCTTCTGCTAATGCAAATTCTCCTAAGAAATATTCATATACCTCTCCGAAAATATCATGCTCTGTATCTACTGGAATATCATTAAAGTTTCTTAATAAGCGGTTTAAGATTTTGTTGTTATCTTCTGTACTTAAATCATGATAACTATCTTTAGGTAGAACATCGACAAACTCAGGCGAATATTGTTCAATCCCTTCCATCGCTTCTTTTATTTTACTCGCGATATTTTCTTCTTCACTTAAATTTAGCAAGTATGTATAACGAGAATGTTCAGGTAAATAGAAGCCACATTTTTCAATGGCAATTTCTTCGATTTTCTTTTCTCGTCTCCCACCTTTAAGCGCTTCAAACTCTTGATTGATTTCATCTTCATATTGTGCATATTTTGCATCTGCGAACTTTAAGAAGATGAGTCCTAGTACAGGTGTTGAATAAGCAGATGCTTTCAGACCTGTATTCGCACGAAGTTCATCTGCGACTTCCCATAGTTGTTTTTTTAACTGATTTAATGCTTCTCGATCCATCTTATCTTCCTCTTTTCATGACATTCATTTATTAGTATTAAATTCTAAAATATCATCCACACGGCAATTTAATGTCTTACATATTTTCTCGATACTCTCAAGTGAAATATATTCATTTCTCCTCATCCGTGTCGTAATATTCCCTGAATAACCTGCTTGTCTTTCAAGTTCTCTTGTTGTTATATTTCGTTCATCTAATAAGTGAAATAACTTTTCATAACGTACACCCATTTCACTTCCTCCTTATCTAGAACGATTTCTTTCTACCTATCTATTATCATATCACGAAGACGTGAAGTAGTCACTTGAAACTGCAAAAATCCGTCTGTTTTTGTCAGTTCAAAGATAACTGATTTTCTTTTTTAAAAAAAAGGGGGTCGAATCGGTCGAATTCTTCGCATATAGGTGAGGGACATATTTACAACTATGAAATTTGTTGAAAGGTTCACAAGTGAAAAGGCAGATTAGACAAATACACAGGTTGATTATTTCCCTCATCGTTCCTTGACAATTGAATAGTTTTAAAAAATTACAAGTAAAGGAGGTGTATGTTTTCTGTGAGTGACATTGAAAATATTCCAGCGGAAATGAAAGAGCACGATATATTTTGCTGCTGGAAAGAAGAAAAACGAAATGGAAAGAAAACGAAAGTGCCATATAACGCAAGGACAGGCAGTCGTGCAAGTTCAAATGATTTAAGCACTTTCTCTTCATATGATGAAGCGGTAAAAGTCATGCATAACTCTACTGGCTTATACTTTATTGTCAGTCATGACATTTGTGCTGTCGATTTAGATGACTGTGTCAATGAAGCGAGAGAGCTAAACGAAATCGCACAAAATGTGATTGAGTATTTCCCAAACTCTTATATCGAGAAAAGTCCATCTGGAAACGGACTTCATATTTACTTTAAAGTTTCTAATTTTGATTACGATACAGACATTTACTATATCAACAATCGCAAGCTTAAGATTGATGTAAAAGAAAGTAAAACAGCACAAGAAACCGTATATCAAAAGCTAAAAAGACGAATAGAAAATGATGCAAAACAAGCGTCACATCAAGCTTTACATTGTGTTCATCATAGCGAGAATAAGTCGACTTCTTCAAGTTAGTACGGTAATATACACAGTACGAAACCGCTTGAAGACTGTCGGAAAGGAAGGTAAATATGTTTAGACAGTCCATGATGGAACAACCAATGAATCATTATTCAGCAATTCGTACTGATTCAGAAAAGGTAACAGCACTTTATTGTAGATTATCAAGAGATGATGAACTTGCAGGTGATTCAAATAGTATTGTGAATCAAAAAGCTATCTTGCAGAAATATGCGGAAGATCATGGTTTTTACCCGACACAGTTTTATGTCGATGATGGTTTTAGTGAAACAACTTTTGACCGCCCAGAATTTAATCGAATGATTGCCGATGTACAAGCAGGTATTGTTGATACCGTTATTATTAAAGATATGTCACGCTTCGGAAGAGACTATTTGAAGGTTGGTTATTATACAGAAGTTGTCTTTCCTGAAGCTGATGTGAGATTTATCGCTATTAATAACGGAATCGACAGCGCCAATCAGCAAGACAGTGACTTCACGCCATTTTTAAATATTATTAATGAATGGTATGCAAAAGATACAAGTAAGAAAATTAGAGCGAGCTTCAAGTCAAAAGGACAATCAGGAAAACCATTATCGACAACAGTGCCATATGGGTATATGAAAAGTCCAGAAGATAATTCAAAATGGATTGTCGATGAAGATGCGGCAGAAGTTGTTCGTTTAATTTTCAAGCTATGTATTTCTGGACTTGGTCCAACGCAAATTGCAAGGGAACTAAAGAAAAGGGAAATTATCGTACCAAGTGTTCACATGAGGAAGAAAGGCATTAATATTGCAGCACGTACACCAAGCAATCCTTTTGCATGGCAAGGACGATCAGTTGCAAACATATTAGAAAGACAAGAATATCTAGAACATACGATAAACTTTAAAACCCGTAAGCAATCCTATAAAACGAATAAAAAGATATGGAATGACCCAGAAGATTGGGCAGTGTTTAAAAATACTCATGAGGCAATCATCGATGAAGAATCATGGAAAGTCGTGCAAAAGATTCGCGAAGGAAAACGGAGACCAGCAAAACTCGGACCGATGAGCGTCTTATCTGGCATGATGTTTTGTGCAGATTGCGGAGCAAAATTATATCAAGTACGGGGAAAACGAATACCAAAACATCTTGAATACTTTGTTTGTGCAACTTACCGAAAAGAAAAGGGAATGTGTACTTCACATCGTATTCGGAATCAAGTCGTAGAAGAACTGCTACTTGAAGATTTAAAACGGATTACCGCATTTGCGAAAAATCATGAAGAAGAATTCACACAAGTCGTGCTTAATCAATTTGAACAAGAGTTATCACAAAAACAACGAAAAGATGAACGGACATTTGAAGAAGCAAAAGCAAGAATGAAGTCACTCGATACGATTATTGAAAAACTGTATGAAGATAATGTGTTCGGTAAAATATCCGATATTGAAAAACTGTATGAAGATAATGTGTTCGGTAAAATATCCGATGACCGCTTCCGTAGAATGTCTGCAAGTTATGAGGCAGAGCAAGCTGAATTAAAAGCTAAAATGCATCAGTTACAGGCTGAGTTAAATAAATCGAGAGAAAACATCATCAACACAAAACATTCTCTACAATTAGTGAAAAAGCATACAGAAATCAGTACAATCAGTCCTGAATTAATCAGAGAATTTGTCGATAAAATTATTGTTTATCAAGCTGAAAAAGTAAATGGTAAACAAGAACAACGCATTAAAATCTACTACAACTGTATCGGAGCAATTGAAATAGAACCAAGTGTAAAGATGCAGACCAGTTGATTGGAACGTAAGGTGGCGACTCCTGCGGGAAAAGCATGAGTCCGAAAATCCTTATTGTGACACGACAGTGGAACAATAAGAGTTGAGGCCATGCCCGCGGAAAGCGTCCACCTGAAGTGGAAATCAACGGTGTTAGAAGGCAAGACAAAAGGCATAGCCGTGAATCTTACGACTATGCCGATTTTTAAAAACTTATTCATCACTATTAGCACCACACTAATGTTAAGTTTTTTTGATGGTGTGAATGAGCGAGGATTTGCTGCGGCTGTTTTATATTTTGAAGGGTATGCTCACTATGATTTATCAACAAATAATAAAGAACTCATTGCCTCATTAGACTTCCTACATTATCTACTAGGACATTGTAGCTCAATCAATGATTTAACCGACCTACTCAAAAATACTTCGATCGTTGGTTTTGCTGATCCAGTTACAAAAAGAGCCGCTCCACTGCATTGGATTGCAACGGACAGAAGTGGCAAGTCAGTTGTGATTGAACAAACAATAACAGGTCTTGAGATAACTGAGAACCCAATTGGGGTCATGACAAATAGCCCTGATATTCGCTGGCATCTGACTAATCTAAGAAATTATCTGAATTTGTCGACCACACAACAGGATCAAGTTAACTGGGGCAATCTATCATTAAAACCTTTTGGACAAGGAGCAGGTACAACAAACCTTCCAGGTAGTTTTACTTCGCCGGATCGTTTCGTTCGTGCCTCATTTTTAAAAACACATACGCAAATTCCAAATAATAAAACAGAGGCGATCATGACCTGCTTTCATATTATGAATAGCGTTTTTATTCCTAAAGGTATTGTGCTGACAAACAAAGGAACCGATGATTACACAAAATATGTTGCTTTTATCGATACGAATACTTCGGAGTACTACTTTAAAGCTTATGAAAATAATCAAATTATCTCAGCAAGCCTCTGGGATTATGATCTCGACGGGACAGAACTGATCTCACTCGGCAGTATCGTCCACCCTTTTACCATTTAAAAGGTGATCACTAAAAAAACACCCTATTGAAAGCTCGTTCTCCAATAGGGTGAAACAATGATCTTATTACAAAGAAGTGATCAATCAGCTTCTTTTTTAAGGTTCATTTTCCCCCTCGAATTGTTTGTTTTTTACTTCAGTAAAGATATTGCTTGATTGCCGTTCTTGTTTGGCTGGCTTCATCATCACCCCAAGCGCTTGTTTAAGGTGTGTGATTTCATCGAGCAATTCTTTTATTTCTGCTTTGGTTGCTGCTTGTTTATCTTCCTGTAACTCATATCCCAACAAACCACTAAACTCAATTGTCGCATGTTTGACATCTTCAATCGAAGTTATTCCTGACTGTCTCAATCTCGTTTCCAGCCGATCAACCGACATTCTTAATTTTTTTAAGTTGGCGATATTTAATTGACCATTTTCTATGACGATCTTTGCTTTTCCTGTAGAAATCGTTTCTGTCAGATCAAACTTCATTTCTATGTATTCTGTCGCTATCATCAGTAAAGTGATCAGCAAACGTATGAAATAGACCCTTATCGGCTACAGGTTGGATCAATAATGAACCTATACCTATCATGACGATCACTTGAGTAATTGTCATCTGAGAGATCGACTTTCTCCCTCCCAACCTTAAAATTATTCTCCCAACATAAAATATCAAAACCGTTTGCCAAATCCAATGTAAATCATCCACTCTATCGACTCCTAGAAATCTTTATTTTTTTACAATTCAATGCTAATTTAAGCAAGATCAGCAATTTCATTCATTCAGATCGATCTAAGTCTAAAACTATCCGAATCGATTTCAGTTAATAATTTAATTAGAAAGACTATCCTCGCTATTCGTTTTAATGAAATCTCTACTAATTTATGAGATGATTAGCCTAATCAAATAGTTAGCGTTATTTTTTAAAAAAGAAAGGAGCCAATCGATGAAAATTGGTTTAATCGGTGCAGGAGCAATTGCTGAATTTTTACAGATTTTCCGAACGAGAAAGCCCATCGTCTATAGACATGGGATGATAGTGAGGTCGGTCAAGGGAT
>NZ_BAABDL010000025.1:0-8811 GCF_039539605.1 Amphibacillus indicireducens
AGTGGACTCGGAATGGATATTGAAGGACTCATTCTAGCGTATAGGTGGGTCTAAAACAGCGTAATAATCAAAAGTGATCAATGATACTACTGCTGTTAAAGTGAATCAAGTTTATTTTGAAAATGATAAATTTAGTAGTGAGCAAAAACTTGAAATCTTACAAATTAGTGATGTACATAATCGTAATCTTGGTGGAAAATATGGTCGGATTACTGAATTGAATCCAGATTTAATCGTCTTAACTGGTGATTTAATCGATCGTAAAACAACTGATTTAACACATACAATTAATCTATTAGAACAATTGATAACGATCGATCGTCCGATTTATTTTGTTTCAGGGAATCATGAACAAGAGAGTTTGATGTTTGAAGAATTGAGACAAGTTTTATTAGATTATGGTGTCATTGAATTAGATAATCAATATGTTATGTTAGAGGTTGATGGTATTGAGTTCAATTTAGTTGGGATTGCCAATCATACAACGGGTCATGCCGATTTGAATGCTGCCTTTGAAGATGTTGAACTAGCAAAGCCTACAATTCTCTTATCGCACGCACCATTAATCACTGATGTTCAGGTTGATCTGATTTTAAGTGGTCATACACACGGTGGACAAATTCGCTTGCCATTTATCGGTGGATTAATTGCCCCAGATCAAGGCTTTTTCCCAGCGTATGATAAAGGAGCTTATCAGCTTGATTCAGGTGCGACACTTTATATTGATAGTGGACTTGGCACAAGTTTTCTACCGATTCGGTTTTTAAATCAAGCGCAAGTGACGATGCTGACGATTCATGGTCATAACTAGATTTTTGATAATATGAGTGTGAAAATTATGATTTGTGTGCGAACGTATGCAAAATGTAAAAGGAGTGGAAAATCTGTAATGAAGAAAGTTCTAGTTGGTTTAATGGTAGTGCTTTTTATGCTTGTTGGTTGTGGTACGAGCATGAGTTCTGAGCATGAACAAGTTGAACCGACAAATCAATCAGAAAAAGAAACGTTTGAGATTGAGAATAGTGAGCAAGACGGTGAGGTAGCAGACACAGATACAGAATCTGAGGTAGACCAAGCGGATGGAGCTGTACATAAAGATGTTTCAGGAAAGTTAAAAATTCACTTTATTGATGTAGGTCAAGCGGATGCGACGCTGTTTCAAGTGGGTGATGTGAATGTACTGTTTGATGCGGGGAATTGGAATCGCAGGGATGTCGTTGATTATTTATTATCAGTCGGTGTTGAAAAAATTGATTTATTGATTGGTTCACATCCTGATGCAGATCATATCGGACAGATGCCTTTAATTCTAGATCAATTCCAAGTAGATGAGGTGTGGATGTCAGGTGTTGAATCAACCTCACGAACATTTGAGAGTACGATTGATAAAAGTTTAGAATCTGAGATTAGTTATCATGAACCTCGTGCTGGGGAAAGTTATCAAATTGGTGAGCTATCATTAGATGTGATTGCACCTGCACAACTAACGAATGATTCGAATGAAGATTCGATTTCGGTTTATTTCGCGTTTGGTAGTACGGGTGTTGTTATGACAGGGGATGCTGGTGTTAAGGCTGAGCGTGCGATGATTAATGCGCGTGGAAGTTTGTCGGCAGATATTTTGCATGCAGGTCATCATGGATCAAATACATCAACGAGTGATTCATTTTTAAAGGCTGTTAATCCGGATTATGTGATTATTTCAGCGGGTGAGAATAATAGTTATGGGCATCCGCATGATGAGGTTATTGATCGTTTCGTTAAATCGGGTGTAGAGATTTTTGCGACATATCAGCATGGGACGATTATTTTTAGCTCGGATGGAAAGTCGATGACGTTAGATTCGACGATTGATCAAGCATTTGCACCATCGAAGCAAACCGAGAGTTCTGCTAGTTCTGACGGTTTAGCTAGCTCAGGTTCATCAAGTACGACAGAAAAGCAACTAGCAAAAGAACCTGAAGAGAAACTAAAGCCAACAGAAACAAAAAATCCCCCAACTGGCTGTGTTGATATTAATACGGCGAGTGAAGCGGAATTAATGGAGATTATTCACATTGGTGATGTTAGGGCTAAAGATCTGATTGATTTTAGACCGTTTAAATCAGTTGATGATTTGGATCGGGTCAGCGGGATTGGTCCTGCACGTTTGAAGGACATTATTAATCAACAAAAAGCATGTGTGAGGTGATGGGATGAAAACGGAAGCGATGATTGATCGATTTACTGAAACGGGTCAAGCGGTTCTGTTAGCAGAAACAATCGGCAGAGAATTTTTAATAGAAAAGAATGAACTGCCAGAAGGAGCGGAGCGGGGTGATTATTTAGCTCTGGAGCTTGAGGGGGACGTGGTGCTTTCAATTGAGTTGGATCAGGAAAAAACGATTGAGCGCAAGTCAGCTGTTCAGTCAAAGTTAGCGAAGTTGCGTGAACGTTCGTCGGGGAGTCGATTTAAAAAGAGGTGATTCGAGTGAGAAAGCATGTTAGTTTATTGTTGGCTGTAAGTGTCCTTGTTTTTTTGATGGCGCCTGTTGACTTATGGTTGGCGCCGAATTATTGGGTTAAGTCTGCGGTTAAGCTTGTTTTATTTGTCGTGATGCCGATTGGGTTAAATCATTTGTTTAAGTGGGTTGAATTGAGAAATTTACTTAGTCTCAAGCAAAAGGGGCGGAAATTGCTTGTGATTGGTAGTCTCGTTATTTATATTTTTATTGTAGGGATCTATTTAATCATTGGGCGCTGGTTTGATTTAGGTGGTGTAACGATAGCGTTAGAAGAGACGATGGCGATTAATCGTGATAACTTTATATTCGTTGCCCTATATATTCCGATTGTGAATGCCTTTGTTGAGGAGTTTTTCTTTCGGGGGATTTTGTTTCTTGCGTTAACGAAGTATATCAAAATGGGTTATGCTTATTTGATTAGTGCGGGTATCTTTAGTGTTTATCATGTCGCGATTATGACGAATTGGTTTTCGGCTCCGTTATTTTTATTACTTGTGTTTAGTTTGCTAGTTGCAGGGTTATTATTTAATTGGATCAATGCGAAGACAGATTCTATTTATGCCTCTTACTTTATTCATGCGGCTAGTAATCTGGCAATTAATACGATCGGACTTCATTTGTTCGGGCTTTTACCATTTTAATAAACTAAGTTTTAGACATCTGAACTTTGTTTGGCTTGTTTTATCTTGCCTTTTTAAAGTGTGCAAAATAAAATAGATTTATAAATACAATTTGCAAATAATAATATTTTAGCAAATCACTTGAGATTTGGAAAAAATGTTTATGCAATTCTAATGGAGGAAAGTGGATACTATATTCACTTTCTTTTTTTATCTTTGTTTATGGTGCTAATATGATACAAACAGAAGCAAACGGGGAATTTTATATTGTGTTTGCTTTTGGTTTAGTGTATGATAAAAGTAATAAAAGAAACTAAATGGAAAGGAAGATGTGTATGAAAATTTTACATACGATTGAAAGATGACATTATAATTATTTTAAATGAATGTGACGTAAATTTTTAATGTCAATGAAATGGAATTAGTAAAAAATAATATTTGTCTAATCTTTGATAGACAATATTATAAAAATTGTATAAGTATGTATGTGAAATATTGAACATAATAGGAGGAATAAACATGGCTAATCGAATGATCTTAAATGAAACTTCTTACTTTGGTAAAGGGGCAATTGAGAATGTTGCACCAGAATTCAAAAAGCGTGGTTTTAAAAAGGCGGTTGTAGTAACAGATAAAGACTTAATAGAGTTCAAGGTCGTAGCGAGAGTGACTGATTTATTAGAAAAAGAAGGTGTGAACTACGAACTATATGATGGAATTGTACCAAACCCCACCATCGAAAATGTAAAAGAGGGTGTGGAGTTTGTTAAAAATTGTGAAGCTGATTGTATTATTGCTATTGGTGGTGGTTCTCCAATTGATACAGCAAAAGCAATTGGAATTATCGTGACAAATTCAGAATTCTCAGATGTGATTAGTTTAGAAGGAGTAGCAGATACAAAAAACCCGTGTTTACCAATTTTCGCAATACCAACAACTTCTGGTACGGCTGCAGAGGTAACAATCAATTATGTGATTACTGATGAAGAAAACAAACGGAAATTTGTTTGTGTGGATCCACATGACATCCCAATTGTCGCTTTTGTTGATAGTGATCTGATGATGGGAATGCCAAAAAGTCTGGCAGCTGCAACTGGTATGGATGCAATGACACATGCCATTGAAGGATATATAACAAAAGGTGCTTGGGAAATGACCGATATGATGCATATTAAGGCAATTGAGATTGTTGGTCGCTCATTACGTGATTCTGTAAATGGTGATCAAAAGGCACGGGAAGAAATGGCGTTAGGGCAATATATTGCAGGTATGGGATTCTCAAACGTGGGATTAGGATTAGTTCATGGAATGGCGCACCCATTAAGTGCTTGGTATGATATCCCTCATGGCGTGGCTTGTGCGTCATTATTACCAACCATCATGAAATATAACAAGGACTATACAGACGAAAAGTATCGTGACATTGCAATAGTTTTAGGGGTAGAAGGGGCAATCGACATGTCACTTGAAGATGCTCGAGATGCAGCTTGTGAAGCAATTGATCAGTTAAGTAAGGATGTTGGCATACCAGCAACAATCTCAGAACTGGGTGTTAAAGAAGAAGATTTACCACAAATTGCAGAAGATGCATTTAATGATGTATGTACACCTGGAAATCCACGAGATACGACAGTGGAAGAAATTATTGCGTTATACAAGAGTCTGATTTAACAATTATACACTGTAAAAAAACTCTATCATAATTAGACATGATAGAGTTTTTTGTTTGATGTAATAGTTGTACTAATTTAGGGGGAAATATAACTCCTATAAAAATAGTGTAATCCAATTGAATCAACTGAAAATTTCATTAAAAAGGTTTTTACGGTATTAGTGTCTTTGCGAATTCCTTATAATTTGAAATTTAGGCAGGACTACTATAACCAAATTATAAGTTTTTATGTGTATTTGTATAGAAGGAATTGGGGTTTTTTATAGAAAAACGGTAGATTCACATTTATAAAGTGAATCTACCGTTTACTATTCATTATAAAATTCTAACCCAAATTATTTAGGATCAACAGGTGAAACATCTTTTGATTCTACCTGAGTATCTTCTAATTTACGATCCCATTTTGATAGGTATTTGCTAGCAAATTCACGTCCACCTAAACCGAAGGCTAATCCGAATGCTAACGCTAGTGCGCCTAGTGTCAAGATGAAGGCTGCATTGACGATTGAATCAGCTACGCCTAATTGGTTAAGTGCCATAAAGACTGCTAGAACAATGATACTGTACTTCGCGATGTTGGCAAGTGCAACACGGCCTTTACCTGATACAAGTGAAAGGACCATTTTTTCAACAAGGTTGGCGAAGAATAGTGCAACGCCTAGAATTAAGATTGCAACCAATACGTGTGGTAGGTAAGCAATAATCGCACCGACAATTGCGCCTAGGAAGTATAGATTAACAACCTGTAGTGCTTCACCAACAAACAGAATAACAACAACAATTTCTGCGATAATACCGACGATTTGGCTCAGTGTGTAATGTGGCTGTTGATTCGCCCAATTACCTAAACCAAGGTGTCTCATTAAATTGTTAAAGCCTACTCGAGTTAAGAGTTGATCGATTAGTTGTTTGACCCAACGGCCAACCCAAATTCCAACTGCAATCAAGATAATTGCGATTGCGATATTTGGAAGCATCGCCATAATGTTATTAAGCATGCCGATAGCTGGAACAGTGATACCACTGATATTTAATTGTTCAAGTGCAGAAATAGAGACTGGAATCATAATTAGAACGAAGACAATTGTTCCAATAACTTGCGCTAGGCTAGTGCCTTCTAATAGTTTTTTTAGACCAAGTTTTGCTGCTAATTGTTCACTACCAACACTTGTCAGGAAGTTTGTCAGTAAGGCACGAATAACTTTTGCCACAAACCATCCAATTACAAAAACAAGTGCTGCTGCAAATAATGCAGGAATGAAATCTAGAATCGACGCAACCATGCTTTGAAATGGCTGGGAAATTCCTGTTAAATTAAGTGTTGAAAGTATCGCTGGTAAGAATAATAATAGAACGAAATAGAATACGAGTGTTGCAATGACATTGACAGCTTTATTTGCATGTTGAGTA
This sequence comes from Amphibacillus indicireducens, assembly GCF_039539605.1. Lineage (NCBI taxonomy): Bacteria > Bacillati > Bacillota > Bacilli > Caryophanales > Bacillaceae > Amphibacillus > Amphibacillus indicireducens. The sequence continues at coordinate 6,207 of NZ_BAABDL010000025.1, forward strand.
TCTTCTTTTAAGCCTAACTTACTTAAAAGTGTTGTGATTGGTAAGCGTAAGCCTAATTTTCTAATTAAGAAGCTTAATGTTGAAGCAATCACCCAAGCAACTGCAGCTAGAATAATTGCTAGTATGATATCAGGTACGATACTTAACAGCGAGTTCAGCATATCCGAAAACGGACGTGCAATCGATGATAAGTTAAGGATATTGAGGAATGCGATGATCGCAAATGCCATGATCACCCAAAAGACAAATCGACTAATTATCGTCTCCGAATGATAGTCACCTTTTTTCTCACCGGATGGACCTGAAAATAATTTATCATCAAGTGTTGTTTTCTTCAGTGCATTCTTGACGATATTTGCTACAATTAATGCAATCACCCAACCGATAATGAGTACGAGTAAAGCGGTTAGGAAGTTAGAAATTGAACCGAAATAGTACATAAAATCAAAGTCAAAATCAAACATATTTTATCATCTCCTTATTAGTTATCTACCTACGTTATTACCCGAAGATAAGTTGAGCTAAACGTGAGATATTAAAAAGAATGGGATTTTGCTCTGTCATTTGATTCATTTTTTAGCTGGGATAGGTTAATTCGTTCCCTCTGTGGCGATTTTTTTCCGAGACAGGGTATGATTAGATGTTAATCGTTCCCCCCTATGGCGATTTTTTCCGAGACAGGATATGATTAGATGTTAATCGTTCCCCCTGTGGCGATTTTTTTCCGAGACAGGATATGATTAGATGTTATTTTCGTTCCTCCTATGATGATTTTTCACTGAGGCAGTGCACGCTAGAGGTCAGTAAGTATATGAGAATGATTTCTAAAGAATAACGCCTAATCGTCAGAGATCGCTCAGTTTGTAGGCTTGATTTCTAACGAATAAAGGCTAATCGTGAGAGATCGGTTAGTATGTGAGCTTGATCTCTAATGAATAAAGGCTAATCGTGAGAGATCGGTCAGTGTGTAGGCTTGATTTCTAACGAATAAAGGCTAATCGTGAGAGATCGGTTAGTGTGCAGGCTTGATTTCTAACGAATAAAGGCTAATCGTGAGAGATCGGTTAGTGTGCAGGCTTGATTTCTAACGAATAAAGGCTAATCGTGAGAGATCGGTCAGTGTGTAGGCTTGATTTCTAACGAATAAAGGCTAATCGTGAGAGATCGGTCAGTGTGTAGGCTTGATTTCTAACGAATAAAGGCTAATCGTGAGAGATCGGTTAGTATGTGAGCTTGATCTCTAACGAATAACGCCTAATCGTCAGACTCTGATCAGACTGTGAGATCGATTACCAATGCAAACATGTGGGGGATCTACTTCATTAATTAAAAAACGCTTAGGAACTAAAATTCTAAGCGTTTTTTTATCTTAATACGAATCCCCATTAAAAATAGAGTTTTTAACAACGACGTAATCAACGTTGCGGATTGCCATCACATGGTTGCCACCTGCGTATGAAATCGATGATTGGAGGTCTTGTTCCATTTCAGTTAGTGTGTCTTGAATCGCACCTTTGTATTCAACGTGCATTTTCTTGCCTTCGACGTTTTTCTTCTCACCTTTTTGGAATTCTGAAGCAGAGCCAAAGTATTCTTTATATAGCTTGCCATCAACCTCGATTGTTTCGCCAGGTGATTCGTCGTGTCCAGCGAATAGTGAGCCAATCATCACCATTGTGGCACCGAAGCGGATAGACTTAGCTATATCTCCATGTTGGCGAATTCCGCCGTCAGCAATAATCGGCTTGCTTGCAGCTTTGGCACACCATCTTAGTGCAGCCAGTTGCCAGCCACCTGTACCGAAGCCAGTTTTCATTTTTGTAATACATACTTTCCCCGGTCCGATTCCGACTTTAGTTGCGTCAGCCCCAGCGTTCTCAAGTTCACGAACAGCTTCTGGCGTTCCAACGTTACCGGCAATCACAAAACTAGCAGGTAATTTTTCTTTAATATATTGAATCATTTTAATCACATTATTTGAGTGCCCATGAGCAACATCAATTGTGATAAATTCAGGGACTAATTTTTTCTCGACTAATAAATCGACAAAATCATATTCCTCTGGCTTGATGCCAACACTGATTGATGCAATTAAGTTACGTGCATGCATGTCTTTAATAAATTGCTCACGTGTTTCTGGTTCAAAACGATGCATCACATAAAAATAACCGTTCTCCGCTAAATAGAGAGCAAGTTTTTCGTCAATAATCGTCTGCATATTTGCAGGGACAACTGGTAGCTTAAAAGTATGATTACCTAGCTTTACTGATGTGTCACACTCCGACCGACTTGTAACGATGCTTTTTGCGGGAATTAGTTGAATATCTTCGTAATCGAATACATTATCCATTTATAACACTCCTAAACACGAATGATTTTTAATTAATGACCTATAATCGTTCGGTCATTAGGTAATATATAATAAATATTACTCCTTGTCAAAGGTTTTGGGCATTATTTCACTAAAGATGCAAAGAAGATCGATAAATGACTGTTTATTTGTTAAAGTGTTGATTTTTGTTGTATTTAAAACGAAGATTGTATAATCAAGTTAGTCACCTAAAATAAAAGGTCATGTGAATTTCATGTTATATTGAAAGTACGC
>NZ_BAABDL010000026.1:0-36536 GCF_039539605.1 Amphibacillus indicireducens
GATCGGGCTCCTTTTCACTTAATTAGTGAAAGATCGATTGTGTATTTTTAATTGATTTAACGCAGTTTCTTAGTGGCTTATGGTCGGGCTGTGAATAATCTAGGCGTAACTTAAAATAATAAGGAGATGTTTCAAAAAGCTCTTTTTGCTTATCAGTTAAGTTAGTTAGCTCTTGCTGGTAGTAAGGGCAGAGATTGTTTCGACATTTATAGATATCAAATTCAGTCCGCTCTTTAATTTTATCCAGATGTTTTTCGCAATGTGGACAGAACAATTGAATGTCTTTAGAAAAACGATTCTTTTCATGAAATCGGGCATCACATACTTTGCACAAGTATTGCCCTTTATTCCCATTGTTTTTGTAGAGATAGTCATGTGGGGCTCCACACTTGGGACAACGAACAGACTCGGGCACGGCAGTAGATGAGTTATGTCGGCGTACTTTTTTAATAGGTTTGCTAACATCTTCAGCTTCTTTTAAGAGTTCCTTGTAATTAAGGCGCTCAATTTCTACAACATTAGGCGGATCATCGAGTGTCATTTTCTTATAATCAAGCTTGGTAATATCTGTTCCTTTACTCGGACGACCAGTGTCGTCCTCAAGCCAATTAATATAATCACTTAATTTATTTATTAATTGTGCTTGCCACTTGATTTTTTCAATTAAATACATGATAATTTGAAGTAGATTAGGCATCTCTTTTCTCTCCTTTTAATGGGTTTTCGACGACTTCATTTTATCAAAAAAGGGGAGGGAGAGGTGTCTTTTTGTATTATTTGTTGTAATAACAACCTTTAAAGTAGATAAACAGAGTAAAAAGAGTGAAAAATTTGTAAATACGAAACTAAATAGAGGGGTGAAAGGATGAAGTTTGCGATAGAAGATTTTATTCATTACATTCAAATTGAGCGTGGTCTTGCAGACAATACACTTGAAGCATATCGGCGCGATTTGACTAAGTATCTTAATTATTTGCATGATGTCGTACAAATAAACAGTTGGCAAGTAGTCGATCATACAGTTATTACTCATTTTTTATATCACATGAATGATCAAGGGGCGAAATCAACAACGATTGCGCGAACAATTTCGACGTTAAGGAAATTTCATCAATTCTTAGTGATGGATCGAATTGTTTCAAAAGACCCGACGATTCATATTGAGTCACCTAAAAAGACGAGAACTCTACCAAAGGTTTTATCGGCGGAAGAGGTCGATCAACTTTTATCGATTGAAACGGTTGATCCACTATCGACGAGGAATAAAGCGATGGTTGAAACGCTCTACGCAACAGGACTGAGAGTATCTGAATTAATCGACTTAACAATGAGTGACCTACATTTGATGATGGGCTTTATTCGGTGCTTTGGCAAGGGAGGCAAAGAAAGAATTGTACCATTAGGAGATTTAGCTAAAGATGCGATTGAGTACTATCTTGATACTGCTCGTGAATTTTTAGTTAAAGGCCAAGCAACGGATGCATTGTTTGTCAATCAACATGGACGCCCTTTAACGAGACAAGGCTTTTGGAAAATCTTAAAGTCGATTGCTCGAGACAAACAAATTAAAAAGAACATTACACCGCACATGCTCAGACATTCATTTGCAACACATTTGTTAGAAAACGGTGCAGACCTACGTGCTGTTCAGGAAATGCTTGGTCATGCAGATATTTCAACAACACAAATATACACACACATTTCAAGAAAAAGATTAAAAGATATCTATGGCCAACACCACCCACGTGCCTGATAAAACATCAAGAACTTAAGTTCTTGATGTTTTTTTGTTATAAAAAAGCTCAAACTTGGCAAAAATGGAACTATTAATATTTAGGAGGCTTGAATGATGAAACGAATAATATTGTTCTTCTGCATGATGATGTTCTTAATCCGACCAATCAATCTATCAGCCGAAGAAAGACAACCTGATTTAGAGCTAAAAGGGAAAAGTGTTATTTTAATTGAACAAGATACAGGTGAAGTTTTGTATGAGAATAATAGCAATCAATCGCTCCCCCCTGCAAGCATGACAAAAATGATGACGATGCTACTTATTGCTGAAGCAATTGAAGAAGGACGGATTGGATTAAACGATACAGTTGTCATTAGTGAAAATGCGGCCTCGATGGGTGGATCGCAAATTTTCTTGGAACCAAATGAAGAGATGACTGTAGATGATTTATTAAAGGCTATCGCCATAGCTTCAGCAAATGATGCGAGTGTTGCTCTAGCGGAATATGTATACGGTAGCGAACAGGCTTTTATTCAAGCGATGAATCAAAGACTAGCAGATTTGGGATTAGAAGAGACGCAATTTCAAAATACAACGGGCTTACCAGCAGAAAATCACTACTCATCTGCTTATGATATGGCGATGATTGCAAGAGCTCTATTAAGATATCAATTTATTACTGACTATACATCAATCTATGAAGATTATTTAAGAAAAGATACTGAAGACGAATTTTGGCTAGTTAATACAAATCGACTCGTAAAATTTTATCCAGGTGTTGATGGCTTAAAGACTGGCTTCACTCAGGAAGCTAAATATTGTTTAACAGCAACTGCATCGAAGGATGATATGCGTTTAATTGCTGTTGTGATGGGAGCAGAAACACCTAAAGAAAGAAATGCGACAATTTCAAGTTTGTTGGATTATGGTTATGCCCAATTCCAGCTTCAATCACTATATACAACGGATCAAACAGTGACAGAGCTTGAAATCACGAAGGGGAAAGTGAATCAGATCGCCGTAGTACCACGTGAAAATGCTTCAATTTTAACAAGAAAAGGTGTTGATACGAGCCAAATAGAGACAAAAATAGTTGTTGATCAACAACTTGTTGCACCAATTGAAAAAAGTGACCTTGTTGGAACATTAGAAATCTATTTGGATAATCAAATGATTGAAGAGGTTGATTTAGTAGCTAAACAAGCTGTCGATCGAGCAAACATATGGCAACTCACAGTCGATTCAATTCGCAGGCTCGTTAAAATCGGAAACTGATCTGTATCAGCGAGCGAAAAATGTCGGCTAAACACTAGTTTTTTCTAGTTTTGTCGATGAGAAGGAATTTGGTTATTCGACCAAGAATTTAGCTAGACAAGCTTTAATTTTAAACAAGCTATCGAAGGACAAGGGAGGAATTAAAATGTTAGAAAAAAAGTTTTTAATTCAAAATGATGTTTTACTCGTTCGCTTAAAAGGAGAACTCGATCACCATGAGGCTTATGAATTAAGAAGAATGTGGCAATATGAAATGGATAAAAATCAAATTCGTCACATTATTCTTAATTTAGAGCAATTGACTTTTATGGACAGCTCAGGTCTCGGTGTTATTTTAGGACGTTACAAACAAATTAAACATGTCAATGGTGAAATGGTGATTTGCTCAATTTCGCCGATTGTCAAGCGACTATTTGAAATGTCTGGCTTATTTAAAATTATGCGGCTTGCTCAAGGAGAAGAGGAAGCATTGCAGTATTTGGGGGTAGCGTAATGAATAATCATATGCAACTGTCTTTTAAAAGTACGAGTGAAAATGAAGCGTTTGCTCGTGTTGTTGTCGCCTCTTTTTTAGCGCCAGTCGATCCGACACTTGAAGAGATTGCAGAAGTGAAAACAGTCGTATCAGAAGCTGTCACAAACGCAATTATTCATGGTTATGAACAAGCGAATGATTTTGATATTTATCTGAGTTGTGAATTGAATGATCATCAGATCAAAATTATTATTGAAGACTTCGGAATCGGAATGAATAACGTAGATGAAGCCATTCAGCCATTGTATACGTCAAAACCTGAATTGGAACGGTCAGGGATGGGTTTTACGATTATGGAAAACTTTATGGATCATGTCATTGTCGAGTCATCATTAGGAAACGGAACGAAAGTCATTTTAGAAAAAACTTTTCAAAAATCTCGCTCAATTCAACAATAGGGTGTGATGAAAATGTCTTTAAATGAAGTTAAAAAACAAAAAAGATTATCAGATCAGGAAGTGAAGTATTATATTGAACAGAGTCAACGAGGCGATCAATCAGCAAAAGATATTTTAGTTGAGCGCAATGTACGTTTAGTGTGGTCAGTTGTCCAAAGATTTCTCAATCGTGGCTATGATCAGGAAGACTTATTTCAAATTGGTTGTATTGGATTAATCAAATCAATCGATAAATTTGATTTGAGTTATCAAGTGAAGTTTTCTACCTATGCTGTTCCAATGATTATTGGTGAAATTCAACGTTTTATTCGAGACGATGGAACGATTAAAGTCAGTCGGTCACTAAAAGAGTTGGGTAATAAAATTCGACGTGAAAAGGAATCGTTGACAAAATCATTTGGTAGGTCCCCAACGCTATCTGAAATTGCCTGTGCACTCGATATTTCACCAGAAGAAGTTGTTCATGCAGAAGATGCAATTAAACAACCGCATTCAATTCATGAAACAGTGTATGAGAATGAGGGAGATCCGATTACACTTCTCGATCAATTAGCTGAAGATGAAGCCAATTGGTTTGACGCTTTAATGATCTCAGAGACGATCAAAAGTCTAGAACCTAGAGAGCAGTTAATCGTCTATTTACGTTACTATCAAGATCAGACTCAAGCAGAAGTTGCCAAACGAATTGGTATCTCGCAAGTTCAAGTTTCCCGTTTAGAAAAGAAAATATTAATGGAGATGAAAAACCAAATGACTTATCCTTAATTTTTCTGTAAAGCTCGTATATTAATGTCAGACTATCCGATACTAATCATTAGTTTAGTCTAAAGGATGTGATGATATTTTTAAACAGAGAAAAACGTCATTAAAAATTGGCCAGATTAAGCATGTCGAGAAATATATGCGAGATCATGTAGGTGTTGGCGTGTCATTTGATGCAGATTTCCGTGAAATCATCATTTTAGGTCGAAAAATTCAGCTCTATTTTGTTAATGGGTTATGTGATACGGAAATTATTGTTGAATTATTAAAGGCATTAGTCAATATTAATGATCATGAACAAGAAACAAATGATGTTGTAAAAATTGTTCGAAATAGAATTGTTCATCAGCAATTTGAAGAAATAGAAGATATTCAGGAAGCGATCACTCGGATGCTGTCGGGTTTAGCGATCATTTTTATTGATGGTTATGATCAAATAATGGTTGTTGATGTGCGTTCATATCCAGGTCGGAGTCCAGAAGAACCTGATACTGAACGTGTCGTTCGGGGCTCTAGAGATGGTTATACGGAAAATATCATTGAAAATACTGCTCTCACGAGGAGGAGAATTCGTGATCCGAGATTACGAAATGAAATCATTCAAGTAGGTGATCGTTCAAAAACGGATGTCTGTATTTCTTATATTAAAGATATTGCTGATCCAGAGTTAATTCAAATTATTAAAAAGGAATTAAAAGCGATTAAGACAGATGGTTTGTCGATGGCAGATAAAGCATTAGAAGAGTATATTGTTAAGCAAGGTTTTAACCCATTTCCAATCGTTCGTTATACAGAACGTCCCGATGTTGCATCCGTTCATTTATTTGAAGGTCACGTTATTATTATGGTTGATACGTCGCCAAGTATGATTATTACACCGACAACCCTATTTCATCATGTTCAACATGCAGAAGAGTACCGACAAACACCAGCATCAGGTACCTTTGTTAGGTGGATTCGATTTCTCGGGATCATTACCTCGATATTTATTTTACCATTTTGGTATTTGCTTTCGATTGAGCAGGGGTTATTACCAGAAGCGTTAGAATTTATTGGTCCAAATGAGAATACAGGAAACGTACCTTTGTTTTTACAAATTATCCTTGCAGATGTAGGTGTTGAGCTGTTGCGAATGGCGGCAATTCATACACCAACACCATTATCAACAGCAATGGGGTTAATTGCAGCTGTGTTAATTGGTGACATTGCGATTGAAGCGGGACTGTTTACAGGAGAAGTTATTCTGTACGTATCGGTTGCAGCAGTAGGATCTTATGCGACACCAAGTTATGAATTAAGTATTGCTAACAAACTTGCTAGAATCATGATCGTTTTGGCAACCTTTGCTTTTAGTCTGCCAGGTTTTGTTGCGACATCAACATTTTACATTTTAGCATTGGCAAGTGTTAAATCTTTTAATACACCATATTTATGGCCGTTTATTCCATTCAACTTTCGCGCATTAAGACAAATTTTGATTCGTTATAGTGTACCAGCGAAAGAAACACGCCCAAGTATCACACAGGTGAAACAAAAAGTTGACTAAATATGCCCTTAAAGTTGATTCCAACTAAGACATGTGGTAAATTAATTTTATTAAAAAGAACCGTTTACTAAGACATTTACTTCAAAATCACTTGTCAGATGTAGATGAGAAATTAGCACACAAGCTAAACTAAAATAACATCCCTTTATTAGGTATATTATCAATATCTCTCTAAAGGGATGTTTATTTTTACATTATTAGTTGCTACTTGATCAAGACGAGATAATGTAAATTAGGTTGGTGTTGAGCTAAATTAGGGGGGCATAAGGTGAACGAACAAATTAAGACTAATGAAAAAGACCACCTTATTTTTGGGGGCATAGATACAATTGATTTAGCAAAGAAATATGGTACTCCTTTATATGTTTATGATGTCAATCGAATTCGGGCAAATGCACGTTCATTTGTCAATCAGTTTGAGAAGTTAGGTGTAAAAGCACAAGTTGCTTATGCGAGTAAAGCTTTTTCATCCGTGGCGATGCTACAAGTTGCTAAACAAGAAGGATTAAGTTTAGATGTCGTCTCACAAGGTGAGCTTTATACGGCACTGAAAGCAGATTTTCCAGTTGGAAAAATTCATTTACACGGAAATAATAAAAGCCATGCAGAATTGAAAATGGCAATTGAAAATAAAATCGGCTGTATTGTGATTGATAATTTTCATGAAATTGAACTGCTTGATCAATTATTGAATGAATCGAATCAAAAGATGGATGTATTGATTCGTGTCACACCAGGTATTGAAGCACATACCCATGATTACATACTGACGGGTAATGAAGACTCGAAATTTGGTTTTGATATAAATAGTGGACAAGCTGAAGAAGCTTTTAAACGTTTATTAAAATCAGATCAGATCCAACTTAAAGGACTACATTGTCATATCGGTTCGCAAATTTTTGAAACTGAAGGTTTTGTTTTAGCGGTCAAACGGTTATTCAAGCTTATGAATGACTGGAAAATAAATGATCAGTTTGATCCAGCTGTTTTAAATGTTGGCGGAGGATTCGGAATTCGTTATACAGATGAAGATCAACCACTACCACTTGAAGACTATGTAACTGCTCTTGTAGAAGAAATTAAGGCACAAGCTAATGCCTATCAAATGGAGTTCCCAGAGATATGGATTGAACCAGGTCGTGCAATTGTCGGAAATGCGGGAATCACGCTTTATGAAGTTGGATCAAAGAAAGAAATCCCAAATGTACGTAACTATATTTCCGTTGATGGTGGGATGACAGATAATATTCGTCCAGCCTTATATGACGCGAAATACGAGGCTGTAATCGCCAATAAAGTGACTGCGCCAAAAACTTACGAAGGTTCGATTGCAGGGAAATGTTGTGAATCTGGTGATATGCTAATCTGGGATTTAAGATTGCCAGAAGTAGTTGCTGGTGATATACTAGCAGTGTTTAGCACAGGAGCTTATGGTTACTCAATGGCAAGCCACTATAACCGCTTCGCTAAGCCAGCAGTAGTATTTGTTGAGGATGGCAAAGACAAATTAGTCGTTGAAAGAGAAACATATCAAGACGTCTCTCGCTACGACTTATCATATGAACAATGGAGGAATTAAAATGACAAAACAAGCAACAATCACTTTTGAAAATGGTGAAAAAATTATGATAGAATTATATGAGGAAGCTGCACCAGGCACAGTAGCAAATTTTGAAAAACTAGCGAATGAAAAGTTTTATGATGGCGTTACTTTCCACCGAGTGATTCCAGGTTTCGTAGCACAAGGTGGCGATCCAACTGGTACGGGAGCTGGTGGTCCAGGCTATTCAATCAAATGTGAAACTGAAGGAAACCCACATAAGCACGTAGCTGGTTCATTATCAATGGCACATGCAGGTAGAGATACAGGTGGGAGCCAATTCTTCCTTGTTCATGAACCACAACCACATCTAGATGGTGTTCATACGGTATTTGGTCAGGTAACTGAAGGCATGGATGTCGTTTTACGAATTAAGCAAGGCGATGTTATGGAGTCAGTAGTAGTAGCAGAAGTTTAACAAATTTATGACTAATGAATATGATGTTAGTGAATAAATAGTATATTTTAGAGGTCATACTTTGATGATCTAGTAAAGGGGTAATTATGTTAATCCGATATAAAAAGTCGATGGAAAAGATTGCAATGGGTCTATTATCTTTTATGCCTGACGAGAAAGATGTCAAGAAATTAACAGTTACGATGAAAGCATACGAAGAAAATGAGAACTGGCAACTTTATTTATGGAGAGAAAATGATGATGTATTAGGTGCCATTGGTGTAGTAGTGAATGAAGCAAATGGTCAAGTCGTTGTACAGCATATTTCTGTTAATCCATCACATCGAGAGCAAGGGATTGGACAAAAAATGATCCAAGAAGTTCGCGAGATTTATCACGGTAAACTTGATGTCGTTGCGAATGAACTGACGCAATCATTTTTAAGTAAGTGTAATTAATCAATCCTAGACAACGTGATTATGCTAAGAGTTATTTTTCCGAAACCCGGAGAAATGACTCTCTTTTTTATTTTAATGAATTTGATAATTATTTAGATTGAATAAAAACGCTAATAAATCATTAGAAAGCAAAAGGTAAAATTCATTTAATTGCCTTGTTTTTAAAGTAATGCTAAATGATAATGTGTTATAATAATCAATAGTTTAGTGATACTTTGTGAAGGGGCGCGCCTTATGATTGAATCTTATCAAGTTAAAATTGATGGTTTTGAAGGACCACTGGATTTATTACTCCATTTAATCAAACAATACGAAATTGATATTTATGATATTCCTGTTGCGTTAATCACAACTCAATATCTAGAATACATTGAAACGATGCAAAAGCTTGATTTAAATGTGGCAAGTGAGTTTTTAGTTATGGCCGCTACTTTACTTGCGATTAAAAGCGAAATGCTTTTACCAAATCAAGAAATAACGGATGAAGACGATTATGAAGAAGATGATCCTAGAGCGGAGCTTGTCGCTCGATTAATCGAATATCGAAAATATAAGGATGCAGCTGAGCAATTAAAAGAAATTGAAGGGGAAGAAAAAGAAAGTTTTACAAGATCTCCTGAAATGATTAAAGAAACCGAAAAAATTAAACCACCAATTAAAGAAAATACTGCCTCAATTTACGATATGTTAGAGGCAATGCAAGCTGTTTTTAATCGTAAAAAATGGAGCCAACCAATGACAACGACGATTGAAAAAATTGAGATACCGATCCAACAGCGAATGGAAGAGGTTTTAGAAATTGTTGAGCTAAGTGATAACGGCGTTCCTTTTGAAACGTTATTTCCTTACTACTCAAAATCGCATATCATTGTTACATTTATGGCGATGCTTGAGTTAATGAAACAGAAACTAATCTATTGTGAGCAAGAGCGGACATTTGATCAATTGATTTTACATAAATGGAGGTAATCAAGATTGGATTTAAGTCAATATAAAGCGGTTGTAGAAGGTTTATTATTTGTCTCAGGTTCCGATGGATTAACAGCTAAGCAAATGGCAGTCATTACTGAATTAGATGAAGATACGATTGAACATATATTAAATGAATTAAAATATGACTATGAAAATGCTTCTCGAGGGATGCAAATGCTTGAATCAGAAAAGCATTACTATTTAGCCTCAAAACCGGAACATAGCGACTATTTTCGAAAATTACGAACAAACGCTCATACATCAAAATTAACTCAAGCAAGTTTAGAAACATTAGCGATCGTCGCTTATAATCAACCAATTACTCGTGCAGAAGTTGAGGAGATTAGAGGTGTGAAAAGTGATCGTCCAATTCAAACGATTCTTTCACGTGGCTTGATTGAAGAGGTCGGGCGAAAAAACACGATTGGCCGTCCAATGATGTTCGGTACAACGTTAGACTTTTTAACGTATTTCGGTCTGCGTTCAATTGATGAATTGCCGCCGTTAAATGAGCAAATTGATGAAGACGACGTAAGTGAAGAAGCAAGTTTGTATTTTGATAAATTAACAGATGAATAATAGAAAAGTGATTCAACCAATTAAAGGTTTGAATCACTTTTTAAATTTAGTTTGGTAGATTGGATGGAAAGTTAATTTTGTTCAATTCGTTGTTTTGCTTCAGCAAAGAGCTTTTCATGAATTCTCATCAGTTCTTCTTCAAAAGTTTCTTCAGTATCATCAGAGTAATCAATCGCTAGTACGTATTGATAATCTTCTTTTTCTTCAAGATTAAAGCGACCATTAAATGAGTTGGCAATCGTGTACTCTCCGTAAATATTTTCAGTTAGATAAATTAAGTAGTTATGATCATTTTCGTTAATAGTTTGCTTGTTTTCTTGACAACCAATTAAGAGACTGGAAAACAGTATTAAAAAAGTGAACGTGATGAAAATTTTTAATTTCATTATATCCTCTCCAATAATAATAGGATTAAATTTTATCATATATTTGGAAAAGTAACACTGCCAATGATATTGCAATAACGATAATTAAATCATATCAGGTTATTAATTTGCATAGCTTTAAGTGAACAACATTTTGCTTGAATAAAGAAGGTGTCTTATGAAAAAACAAATTTATAATCAAGTAGGACTAGCTATTTTGATCATTTTTGCTTCTATTATTAACGTAAAACCAGTTGAGGCTAAGCCAATGGTTTCAGCAGAACAAGCAATCTTAATTGATCAAGAAAGTGGGATCATTCTTTATGAAAAAAATGCGGACAACCCACAGTTGATTGCAAGTATCACTAAAGTGATGACAGCGATTATTGCGATTGAGCATGGCAACTTGAAAGACAAAGTCAAGATCAGCCAAGAAGCCGTTTTAGCGGAAGGTTCATCAATCTATTTGATTGAGAATGAATGGATGTCATTAGAAGACTTACTGTACGGGCTCATGCTCAGGTCAGGAAACGATGCGGCAATTGCGATCGCAGAGCATATAGGTGGAAGTGTTGAAGGGTTTGTTTACTTAATGAACGAAAAAGCAACATGGCTTGGGCTAGAGCAATCCAGTTTTGCTAATCCTCATGGGCTTGATGCTGAAGACCATTACTCAACGTCAAAAGATATTGCTCGATTAATGCGCTATGCCATGGAGAATGCTATTTTTGCTGAAATTAATCAAACGAAAACGTATTTATCTGAATCACGAACGTATCATTGGCATAATAAAAATAAATTACTAACAAATTACTATCAGTACACGATTGGCGGAAAGACAGGTTATACCAAAGCTGCTGGCAGAACGCTCGTGTCAGTTGCCGAAAAAGACGAAACACAATTAATTGCTGTGACAATTAATGATCCGAATGATTGGTTTGACCATATGCGACTCTATGAATGGGGTTTTGAACAAGCTAAACAACTAGATTTAGTGACTCATGCAGAAATGAATGATCTCGATCAACCAACATTTTTCGAGTCAGTTTTCTATTATTTAAAAAAAATGGTGGGATTATAAATGGTACATTTTATTTGGGCAGGATTAGCAATAATCGGGATTGTTTTTGCGCTCTTTAACGGTACAATTAGTGCTGTCAATGAAGCAATTTTTTCAAGTGCAAACGAAGCAATTCAACTGGTAATTGGCTTAACGAGCATTTTAATTTTTTGGTTAGGGATTATGAAGATCGCTGAGAAAGCAAATATTCTGTCGGCGTTAAGTCGTTTTTTTAAACCTGTAGTATCTAAATTATTTCCCGATTTACCTAAAGATCATCCGGTGATGGCGTATATTACTTCTAATTTTATTGCCAACATCTTTGGGTTAGGAAATGCCGCCACACCACTTGGTTTGAAAGCGATGAAGGAAATGAAGCAACTCGAAAATTCTGAACATGCTTCTCGTTCGATGGTGACATTTTTAGTAATTAATACGGCTGGTTTAACTTTGATTCCGACGACAGTGATCGCACTTCGGATTCAATACGGCTCAATAGCTCCTACTGAAACGGTTGCTGGAACGATCATCGTTTCAACGATTACTACTATAGTTGCAATCATCATCGATCGGATCTTTTATCTTAAAAAAATGAGGCAAAAAAATGATTGAGCTTATTTCACTGATTAGTTTAATTGCGATTCCGTTGTTTGTTTTAATCGTTTTGTCTATTGGTACGTACAAACGATTACCGACATATGACTTGTTTGTTGAAGGTGGTAAAGAGGGGGTATCAATGGCCATTTCTCTGTTACCACATTTATTAGGCATGCTTGTCTCCATTTCCATTTTTCGAAGTTCAGGAGTTTTAGATTATTTAATTGAATTAATTGACCCATTATTAACGGCGATTCATGTGCCGAGTGAAATCGTCCCGTTGGCGTTAACGAAACCAATTTCCGGTACGGCAGCTTTAGCGGTCACTTCTGATTTGTTGAGATCGTTTGGACCCGATTCCTTTATTGGTCGTTTAGCTTCGACAATGCAAGGGAGTTCGGACACAACCTTGTATGTGATCACCGTTTATTTTGGTTCAGTTGGGATTAAAAAAATGGGCGATGCCTTAAAAGTTGGACTACTTACTGACCTTATTGGTATAATAACTGCAATTACAATTATTACGTTTTTATTTGGTTAAGATGAATCTTTAACAGAGAGTAGTTGTGTTGTAGAGGTTTATCTGTCAAAATAAATAATAAGTACTTAAACTATAGTAGGAATTGGTGAATTAAATGTCATTGAATAACGAACGATTACAAAAAGTGATTGCCCATAGCGGAATTACTTCCAGACGAAAAGCAGAACAATTGATTGTTGAAGGTAGAGTCAAAGTTAATGGAAAAGTAGTGAAAACTTTAGGAACAAAGGTCAATCGAAATGATCAAATCGAAGTCGATTCAGTCCCGATTGAGAAAGAATCACATGTTTATTATCTTGTTTACAAGCCAAGAACGTATATTTCGAGTGTCAAAGATGATAAAGGTCGGAAAGTCGTTACCGAACTTGTTCCAGATTTAGATAAACGTGTGTATCCGATTGGTCGACTTGACTACAATACGTCAGGTTTAATTTTATTAACGAACGATGGTGAATTTGCTCAGCTACTCATGCATCCACGTCATGAAATTGATAAAGTGTATGTTGCAAAAGTTAAAGGTATTCCATCAAAATCAGCATTGACACTTTTGAGAAAAGGTATTCAATCGAAAGGTGAAGTTTTAAAAGCAAAAAGTGTTCGGATTTTATCAGCAACAAAACAAAAGAATACTGCTGTTGTTGAAGTGACGTTAAATGAAGGAAAAAACCGACAAGTCCGGCGAATGTTTGAAGAAATTGATTTCCCAATTGTTAAGCTAAAAAGGGAAAGATATAGCTTCTTAGATTTAACGGGGCTACAGGCAGGCGATTACCGAGAACTAACGAAAGAAGAAGTTCATAAATTAAAACAAGAAGCGACGCAAAACCGTTCAGAAAACTAAAATGATTAATGATTCATTGATTAACAATGAATCGTTTTAGCACCTTGTTGCGAAATATGTAGATTGATCGACAATTATGTTGTTGTGGGAAAATGGATTGTATTGAGAGGGGTAACGATGATGCATGACGAACAAACAATTTTAATCATTGAAGATGAGGAACGAATTAGAAGATTGTTAAAAATGTATCTAGAACGTGATGGGTTTGAAACCGTTGAGGCTAGCAATGGTGAAGACGGCGTTGCACTTGCAGTAGAAAATAATTATGATTTAGTCATTTTAGATTTAATGCTCCCAACTTTAGATGGAATTAGTGTATGTAAAGAAATTCGGAAAACGAAATCAATGCCAATTTTGATGTTAACGGCTAAGGGTGAGGAATCTGATCGGATTGAAGGTTTTGAAGCGGGAGCTGATGATTATGTTGTTAAACCATTCAGCCCAAGAGAAGTCGTTTTACGTGTTAAGGCACTTTTAAAACGATCACAAGGAAGTCAACTACCAGGTGGCAATAAATTATCGAGTAATGTGCTCGTTTTTTCGCGATTGAAGATTGATAATAATGCGCATCGGGTAACGGTCAATGAGACAGATATAACGTTAACGCCGAAAGAATATGAATTATTATACTTCTTGGCAAGTCATCAAGATCGTGTTTTCGATCGGGAAACATTATTAAAGGAAGTATGGCAATATGAATTTTTTGGTGATTTAAGAACGGTTGATACTCATATTAAACGCCTAAGAGAAAAGCTTGGTCAAGTAGATGAAACGGTTTCCCAAATGATTGCAACTGTTTGGGGGATTGGTTACAAGTTTGAAGTGGATGATGAGTAATGTTTTGGCGAAATCGAATTGGGAAATATAGTGTATGCTTTATTGTTCTTTTTATTATTATTTATTCATTATTCGCTCTGATGATTTTTTCGATCCAAAAGAACCAAATAATTGACGAAATGAAGCAAGAATTACTGATGATGACCGATGAAGTAATCGGATCGTCAGTGAGTGATCCTGATCAACTTGAATACTCGGCAATAGCAAGAATTGAACAGCTTGCTCACGATCAGGCTGTAGTAATGCGTAGCTCTTTCAATCGATTTTTAATTTTTTCAAGCTTGCTGTTTTGTTTGTTAATTGGTTTATTTGGTGTTTTCATTTCTAAACGCCTTTCAATCCCGTTAGCACAAATGCGAAAGAGTACGCGAAAAATCATTGCTGGCCAATATGATATCAAATTGCCAATGGCATCAACTGATGAAATTGGCCAATTAGCCATGTCCTTTAATCGAATGAGTCGCCAATTAGCTAATCAAATGACGACATTATTACAGGAAAAAGAAATTCTCTTTAGCATTATTGGATCAATGAAAGATGGCGTGATGACAATGAATCTTGATGGTGAAATTATTATTTCTAACCAGGAAGCAGAAATGTTCATTGATCATTTTCATTATGAAAAAGGCAGCTCAAATACGAATCAATTACCAACTGACTTTGAACAATTTTTTCAGTCTGTCATTAATCAAGCGACAACACAAAACTTTGAAATTAAAATTCAGGGGCGTGACTGGGATATTGTGATCACACCATTACATAGAAATGAGAAGTTACAAGGAGCAGTAGCAATCATGAGAGATGTTACCGAAGCGAGACAGCTCGATCAATTGAGAGAAACATTTATTGCAAATGTGTCTCATGAATTGCGGACACCGATTTCACTGATGCAAGGTTATAGTGAAGCAATTATTGATGGGGTAACAGAAACAGTTGCTGATCAAAGAGAACTCGCTCAAGTCATCCATGATGAGTCGGAAAGGATGGGGCGTTTGGTCAATGAGCTGCTTGATTTAACACGATTAAAATCTGGTCATCTTGATTTAAACGTCGAACTGCATTCAGTAGCCGATTTTGTTAATAAGATTGCGCATAAGTTTGACAATCGACTAGCTAAAAACAAGCTGTCATTAAAAATTAACATACCTGATGATGTTGATCAGCTTTTATTTGATTACGATCGTCTTGAACAAGTTTTAACGAATTTAATTGATAATGCGATTAAGCATACACTAGAAAAAGGTGAACTAATTTTACAGATTTCACGTGAAGACGATGATGTTCAATTTGAGTTAACAGATTCAGGCCAGGGCATTCCAACTGAAGATTTGCCATTTATTTTTGAAAGATTTTATATGGCTGATAAATCACGTGCTAAAACGGAACGGTCAAAGCAAGGCACGGGTTTAGGGTTGGCAATCGTCAAACAAATTATTGAAGCACACAAAGGTTCGATTATCGTGCAAAGTAAGCTTGGGGTCGGTACGACATTCAAATTTACTTTGCCATTGAATTAAAAATAGGTTTTCGCCTTAAAATGATACTTGATTTATGTTAATATTTATTAGTGTCAAACGGTAAATTAAATAATAAAACAATTTTTGTAACCTTTCAATAGAACGATCGACTAATACACTAGACAGGGGGTCTTATTTTTGGAGACCACATTTGATCACCTATATGACCATTACCATCTTGATTTATATCAATATGTTTATTACATGGTTAAGAATCATCATGTTGCCGAGGATATTGTACAAGAAGTTTATATAAAAGTATTAAAATCTTATCAAACCTTTCGTGGTGAAAGCAGTGAAAAAACGTGGCTTTTTTCAATTGCACGACACACGACAATGGACTTTTTCCGAAAACAACAACGACAAAAGAAGAAGTTAGCTAATTTCTTCAATAAGGATCAAGATTTAGCTCGAATTAAAGATCATGATCCATTACCGGAAGAAGTAGCAGAACTTAATGATGAACTAAAGCAAATTTATCAACTACTTGATCATTGTACTTTGGATCAGAAAAATGTCCTTATCCTTCGGTATATTCAATCTTTATCGATCCATGAGACAGCTCAAATTTTAGAATGGTCAGAGAGCAAAGTGAAAACAACACAACATCGTGCAATCAAAAAACTACAAGAAATGATTGATAAAGAGTAGAAAGGGTGTGATGCAGTGATGGATCAAAAAGATGAACGGTTAATCGAACAGTTAAAACAATTACCTAAAGTTAAAGACCAACAAAATAAAGCCCTGTTGTTTGAACAAATAGATCAAAAAATGAAGGGTGTGAAGATTATGAAGAAACGTAATCGATCGAAGTGGGTTGTACCTTCAATTGCTACAATTGCGATTGCTGCTTTAGCATTTATCATGATTCAAAGTGGTCTATTTAATCAAGACCAAATGACCGAACAATCAATGGATTTAGCGGGGAGATCAAGTGAACTAACAGAGCATGATACGAGTGGTGAAGTCACTACACTTGATCAAGATGAAAGTATTGAATCAGATGAAGTAGAAGAAGAAATCGAGCAACATAATAAAGCAGAGGAATTTAGTGAGGAAGTACTTCTTGGCAATCGATTGGTTTATTATAATGATGAACATGACTTCCCAATTTACAATATGGCTGTTACAGACCAACAAGTTCAATATTTTATTCCAATTTCATTAGTAGATACGGCAACGACGCCAGACATTGATTATCCGGACGATGTCTATAATCGAATCTCGAGCATGATCGATGCCGATAAGTTTGGTGTTAAACATTTTCCCTTTGATGATGTTGAGTTTATTTTTAGTGATGATAGACAAGAGATTACGATGGCTGTAGCAGATGATTATCAATTTCCTGAAGGGGGAGCTTTAGCAGGCTTATTTCCAACTATGATTAGTTTCATGTTTGCAGACTATCCAGCCACTGAATTAAATTTGGAAACAGCAGCACGAGATTCGATTGATTTGGGGCAAATAGGAACAATGGAAACGTTGGAATTAGAGCCAGTTGAGAATTTAGCTTTTAAAATATATCAATACGAGGATAAAGAACGCTTGTTAATTCCGATCTCTCAAACGATTGCAGGAGATTCATTTTTCACAATCGATGAGGCGTTGGTAGAAATGCGGTATGATCAACCGGAATTTGATATTACAGCGTCAATTCCAGTTAATCTTGAATGGATTGATCCAGCTAATGAAGAGACATTAATAATTGGTTTCGAATCGAATCCTAAGCTTAGCAATAACCGAGAGACAAAAGAAATGATTGAAGCCATTTTAATGACAGCAAAAAGCTTTGGTTTTACACAGGTCGAGTTTGATTTAGGGACTGATCTTACTGAAGTTAGCCAATTCAATTTAACTGAACCGATCCCAGTACCAGACGGTGTAAACCCGATTCTATTAGATTAATCACAAAATAAATAATTTTAAATCAACTATTAAATATAAAAAATGTTGCGGTCATTTGAACATCTCAAAGGTGTACCATTGTTTTTAAAAATGTAGTATGTTCATTTGACCTTTTTTAATATCACAGAGACTTTAAAGTAAATAATATTATAAGCCTAAATATTCATACGAGAGGTCGTCACAAAGGTTTTCGGTGGGATGAGTAACCCGCAGTCTCACGACGTGACGGTTTTAGCCTGCCCTCCTATGGCCTTAGCTAACTATTGTAACAAAAATCGCTACAAAAGTGGATCTACGGCTCATCCTCGGAAATAAAGACTGATTTACTTGTCCTATTCACGCTGGAGTCTTCGTATCTTCAGATGACCATGCATTATTCCGTTCACTTTTTAAGTGAGTGCATACATATAAACGAAAGGCATTTATTTAAGCAGAATCACTTACTTTGCGACAAACCATGAATAATTCAGATATAATATTATTTATTCTGAATTTACTCAAAAATCATAAACTTCAAGTATAAAGTAAAAGCCCAAGAAGTCTATATGCGTAAAACATGGATTTCTTGGGCTTTCCAGCTGTCCACAGATGGATACTGGATTCTTTTGATCCAGATCCATTTTATAACTGAATTATTTAAACTAATCGAAATGTTGAATCGAAGAGCACTCCCGCCCCCAAATACAAGAACTTTAGTAAGAGAAAATTCAAACTATATCTTTAAGTTCTTATACATTATTCTTAGTTGTATAATTAGCCACTATTATTTAACGAATGAAAAAGTACAACGCATACACTGAACACTTTAGTGCGGGCATGATCATCATATACTTTATCCGTGTATAGTTTATCTTTAAAAATTTACTCGGAGTCTGAGTCATATTTCTCTTTTCATACTGTAGAGATTAATAAGTTTCACAAAGTTGAATAACGCTCAACTTTATAGTTTTTAGAGTATCAAAATTACTATAGCTTCATTCTCACTCTTTAATCAACTAAATGATTGTAATCTATGTAAAAAGGGTAAATTGTAAAAGAAAAATAGTATTGTAATTTCGAATGAATTGTAACATAATGTACATAATGTATATTTTGGGGGTGTATCCATTTACAAGTAAAAAAATAAATGGTAACATTATATTGAAAGGAGGTTAATATTCGGTAGTTTATTGGCAGTAGACTACTAAATAAGAAATAATACTATGAATAAAAAAAATTTCATACAATTAGTAATAGCCTTTGGTTTTTCAATACCTTCATTCTTTTTTTCGTTATATGAGGGTAGTCATTTAATTTTAGATAGTTTTGATTGGGTGCATACGACAAAATTCACTCATTTTATTAACGCTAATCCTAATTTGCCATCAGATATTTCAAATGTTGATTTCTTTATCTATGCAGTAAAATTCCGCCCGTTTTTTCCTATTGTTTTTTTGATAACTTTTTTGTACGGGTTGTTTCTACTATTATTAATCCTACAAAAAAAATATGAATTTGTTAATAAGATCAGCATGTTACTAGGCTTGATATTAATGATAGTTTCTGTTTTCTTGTTCAGCACATTAACGATAGGTACAACTTTATTCTCTTCTATATCATTACTTTACAGTCTGTGTTTTTTATTATCACCATTAATCACTAAAAAATCTTTAAAGGATGTATAGTAATGAAAAAAATATTATTAATAATTGCCTTTTCATTGTTAGGATTTACTCTGACAACACAATCTATCTTAGCTAAAGAAATAGAAGAAGGAATTGAATTTGAAGTCAAATATTTTGAAACTTATGAAGAATTGCAAGAATATAAGGCGTCAAAAGAAGAAATCTCTATAGCTCCATATCAAACTCGTTTGAATTATCATTTCGGAGCAACTAGTTTTTCTAATTACGTAGATGTTAGAAATGGATTTGCCTTCTATAATTTATCAAGTGCAGATATAGAAAGCTTAGACAGAAAAAGTTATGAGATACGAATTTATGATTCTCAGGATAATTATGTTGGAAAAGCTGTATCGCCCGCTGTATCAGGTTGGATCCATACTGACTTTACTGTATTACCAAGAGGAAAAAGTTATAAGTTACGGTTTTATAATCCAGGCAGTGGCACTATGCGCCTTGTACAAGGTGATATTAGATACTACTAGTATAACTTCATAGTTATTATTGGTTTTGCTAATTGTAGCGAAAATATGATTTTTATATAGAGTGAGAAAATTATGGATGAGCAGAAAACACGCTAAAGTATATAAATGTTGAATATCCCATTATCAATTAGACAAAGGAAAACAATAAGGATGATCTAAGTGGCCTTACCTTGATATTTCATAGAGATAAGGCCGTTTAATCATTTCTGATATCTTTGATGATTTTAAAAATCTATATATTATTCTATGACCTTAATGAGTTTCTTGAATATTTTATATTTATTTAAGTCGTAACGCAAGAAAGAGACCATTTAGTAGATGAGAGATGTGTAGACTCTTACGGGGAAAAAGCAAGAGCTTGAGTTCCACTTTGACAAGCGGTCTTGGCTTGGCAATGCCCGTAGGATAAAGAAAGCTTCCTCGAATAAGCATCGCACGAAGAAAATTGATCTTTATTTTCGAGGAAAGGAAAGCATCTCTCAACTGCGCGTGTGTTCCGCTTACTTAGAGCTGATCACATCACTTGATCTTATCTAACTTTTTTAGGCAATGATGCTAATATTTTATAGCTTATTACAGGTTATTTTATTAACCTTTTTTTGATTTAACTTTAATCGATTCTGTTGGACAGCTTTCATGTGCATCGTTCATATCGTCTACTAAATGATCAGGGACTTTAGCTTTTCCCATATTATTATCGAGTAAGACATAGGCGATACCCTCATCATCATAATCATATATTTCAGGTGCCAGAGCACCACATAATCCACAAGCAATACATGTTTCTTTATCTACATACGTAAAATGTGCCATGTCTAGAAGCCTCACTTTCTTGGAACTCTCATACATATTGTAAAACGGTTAATTTAAATAATCAATCATAGCATTCAGTTGCTAAGATTGCTATGATAGAAGAAAGATGAGTGAAATGAGCGATGTCAAATGTTTAATTATCTTCTTTTATATGGTCTGAAACAGTTAAAAGGACAAAGGAGTACTGCTTCGCTTTATCATATTATTTCGGGTAGACGATCAACCCAGACAATTCAAGATGCTCATTTCTATCAAATGACGCAATTTTATTCGATTTATCAGAAGTTAAAACGAGTAGAGTTTGATCAAGCGATTTCAAATTTAATTAAGCAAGACGATTTGATTATTGATGATGCTGGGGTCGCAAGTTTAACACTTAAAAGTGAACAAACCTTGAATGCTCGTCAACAACCAAAGATTATCAATGCCTTTAATGGCATTGAATCGGCTAATAAAGCAAAGGTTTTCAGTGATCGTTTGGCATTAACGATCCAAACCTTCGCTAATCTATCTGTCGAGAACAATCAGTTTCAGCCGATTAATGAAGATTTGGCGATTCAACAATGGGTTAAATCATATTATCAGAGCCAACAGGATATAAAATTATGGCTAATCAATACTTATCACCACTTAACTACTTTTTTAACAACAATTGATGAAAAGCAAGCAACGATTTTTGTCAATCGATTATCCGGTTATCGTAATTATGGTCAAACAATCCAGCAGTTAGCGATGAAGCATAATTTATCTAATCACGATGTTCATTTAATACTTGCTGCAAGTTATCATCAATTAATCGATTATATTGAAACAAATCAAATTAAATTTTTAGCACAATTTATTCCCGAACAAGAGCAGCAAACTAAGAAATTTATTACCCAATCAGCTCAGCAAACAAATCGATTATTAAATCAAGGCTATACAATTGATCAAATCATCAAGATCCGGCGATTAAAAAGGAGTACGATTGAAGATCATATTGTTGAATTGGCTTACGCGATTCCAAATCTAAATCTTTCAAACTATATTGAAACAGAGGATTTGAATGAAATTCTTGAGGAAATTAAACAGATAAACGATCTTCGGTTATCACAGATCAAACAACAAGTTGGTGATCGTTATAGCTATTTTCAAATTCGTTTAGCAATTGCAAAAGCAAGCCATTAAATATTTAGGGGTTATTTTTATGAATCAACTAGAAAAACAGCTTAATAAATATTTTGGATATCCAACATTTCGACCGGGTCAAAAAGAAATTATTGAAGATATCCTTAACGGCAAGCATGTTTTTGCAACGTTACCAACTGGATCTGGTAAATCAATCTGCTATCAGTTACCATCGATGATGATTGATGGTAAAGTGATTGTTGTTACGCCTTTATTATCTTTGATGGAAGATCAGGTTAAACAGTTGAAAAAGCGCGGCTTTAAGCAGGCTGTGGCGATTAATAGTTTTAATACAACTGTTGAACGGCAATCGATTCTGAATCAACTCGATGCTTACCAATTAATCTATTTGTCTCCAGAGATGCTCCAAAATAAATATGTGATCACAAAATTAAAGCGACTGACAATTTCACTATTTGTAATTGATGAAGCCCATTGTATTTCACAATGGGGGCATGAATTTCGTCCGGATTACTTAAAATTAAATCAAGCGATTGAACGTTTAGGTGAACCGACGATTTTAGCTTTAACTGCAACGGCAACACCTGATGTTCAAAAAGATATCATCAATCATTTTTCTAGAACCAAATTTACGAAGCATATTTATCCAATTGATCGTGATAATATTAGTCTAATCGTCGAGCAACTTAATCACCGTTCAGAAAAAGATGCTTATTTAATCAATTTATTTCAGAAATGGTCTGTTCCAACGATTATTTACTTTACAAGTAGAAAAGAAGCTGAACGTGTATCTACAATGTTAGGCGAAAAGTTTAGTCAGTTAAGTGTCAGCTACTATCATGGAGAATTGGAAACGAGTGAGCGCCTCTTAATTCAAGAGCAATTTATGGAAAATCAAATTGATATTATTTGTGCAACAAGTGCGTTTGGGATGGGGATCGATAAGCAGAACATTCGGCTTGTGATTCATTATCACATCCCGACTCAACTTGAGTCATTGATCCAAGAAATTGGTCGAGCAGGTCGAGATCAATTGTCAAGTGTGAGTATTAGTCTAATTGCACCAAATGATGACATCCTTCCACGCCGTTTGATTGAAACTGAATTACCGTCAACTGAGATGGTAGAAAGTTTGTTTGCCAGTTTACTACACATTCAACAAAGTGAAACGACTATTTCATTAAATCAAGCTTTCATTCATAATCATTGGCCAATTAATGAGGTTCAAAGACGTTTTATTCAAGATTACTTTGCAGAAAATGATCTAATGACTCAAGATGGACGAATTGAATTACACAAAATTATTCCACAAATAAAACATGATTTGATTAAAAGAGTTGAGCAACGAAGTCGTTATAAGCTCGGTAAATTAGATGAACTTTTTCAATGGTTAACAACTAAAGAATGTCGCCGACAAGCTTTATATCAATCATTTCAATCGACGGTTAGAGAAGCGAAGTATCATTGCTGTGATCAATGTGGATTTACACTTGAACAATGGTCACCTGAATACGGGAAAAGGGGGCGAGAATTAAAGTCATGGCAGGCACAGTTACAGTCAATTTTATTACCTTTTGAATCAGGAGGGACAGGTCATGAATGAAGCCAATAAAGATCAAGCTGAACTTTTAAGAGAACAAATGGAAGCGATCAATTCGCACCAACAAGATAACCAGCAAATTGAATCAATTATTGATGATCATTACGAAGAAATCGATATTTTAAATTTACCTCCAAGAAGGCAAGTTCATGATGATCAGAAAGCGAAGATCAAATGGAGAGTTAGTTTGGCTTTAATCCGCTTAATCGTGATCTTACTTTTTGTTGTCATGATTCTTACTTTAAGTTATAAATATTGGGGTGAGTCTTTCTTAGTGGATCAATTAGAGAGACATTTGATCAAACATGTATTTATCTTTAATCCGTGATTTAAATGATGGAAAAATAAACCGTATTGTAGACGTCTCGATCTTGTAGATCAAGGTCACGTCAACAATACGGTTTTTTATTTAAAATACTGCCGGATTTGAAGCAATGCATTGTTAGCCATAATCACTTTTCCATATTCACTGATTTGTTCTGGCGAAAGTAATGTGGCAGTTGCATATTCAGATAATACAGCGATTAAATCTTCTTTAATATGCTCTTCTTGAAGATGATCTGGTAAATGCAAATAGTAGGCATCTTGATAATGATAAATTGAGCCAGCATCAATATTTAAACGCTCAATTGCTTTTGCTAGTTGGATAATATCTTCAAACTCATCGAATTCATAAAGTAATGATTTTCGCTCAGATAATGTGACCTGCATCTCAAGATAATCCTCTTCAAAATCCTCATCTTCTTGAGTGACGATAATCAACATGCCTTGTGCTTGAATCATATAAATTTGAACAGTTAAAACACCTGATAATTCAATATCTAACTCATCGCTTGCTTCAAGCATCATATCATGAAACTCCATTTGCATTGACTGTAAATCCTCTAACATGAGATCTTCAGTTAAACCTCGTTCAACTAAATCATCGAAAGTTAAAAAGATTTTAAATTTATTTGATGAGATTCTTTCTAAACGCATGTCAATCACCTCCATTAATTGTTTAACATCAATCCAGCTAAAAATGACGTCTGCTTATCATTATATGACATCTCAATCTAAATTGAAACAAGAAAGCTTCAGCAATTAAAAATCAATAATTATATCGAGTAAATCAGCTGATTTTGTGTATAAAAAAATGACTTTAATCAAAGCTAATGTGTATCAAATGATTATCTCGTTACTATAGGAGGCGAAGAAATGAAAAAAACAATCGTTAATTCTTTATTAATATTAGTCGTTATCATGGGGATAAACTTGAACGTGAATCAAACAGTAGATGCATTTAGTGAACAAGTCATCCAACAAGGTGCAACTGGTGAAGATGTCGTTGAGCTCCAAGCAAGATTACAATATATCGGTTTTTATCATGGTCAAATTGACGGTGTATTTGGTTGGGGTACGTATTGGGCATTAAGAAACTTTCAAAATGAATTTGGTATGAAGGTTGACGGATATGCAGGTGATCAAGTAAAAAACATGTTGAAAGAGCGCACTCAGTATCATAAAGATTTTGTTAGAGAAAACATTGAAGCCGGTCGAAGCTTCACACATTATGGTGGTATGAACTTGGAAGATCAAGTAAATTATGATACACGAAAGGAACAAAAGCGACAAGATTCAACTACAAAAGAACCATCTCAACAAGAGGCAGACACTGAACAACAAAAACAAGACTCACAACAATCAGAACAGCAACAATCACCAGCAGAGCCAACAGACAATCAAACGCAAACGGAACAGAGTACAGTAGAAGAAACACCAATTGAACCCACATCAGTAAACGTACCAAATGGTTTTTCACAAAACGATATTCAATTGATGGCACAAGCTGTTTACGGTGAAGCAAGAGGTGAACCGTATGAAGGACAAGTTGCAGTTGCAGCTGTCATTTTAAATCGATTACAAAGCCCAATCTTTCCAGATACAGTCGCTGGTATTATTTATGAACCGTTAGCTTTCACAGCAGTTGCAGACGGTCAAATCTATTTAACTCCTGATGAAACATCGAGGCGCGCAGTTCTTGATGCAATTAATGGGTGGGATCCTACGGGTGAGGCGATTTATTATTTTAACCCGGATACAGCAACTAGTAGTTGGATCTGGTCTCGTCCACAAATTAAGCAAATTGGCAAACATATTTTTTGTGAATAGAAATCGGAGGAATAATTAATGAAAAGATGGATTAGTATCACAGTACTCTCAATTGCATTGATCGTCACAGGCTATTGGGGTTATCGGCAATTTACTGAAAAAGAACATTTGATTGTACAAGCTGAAAATAACTATCAACGTGCTTTTCATGATTTAACGTATCATGTCGACCTTCTCTATGACAAAATTGGGACGACACTTGCATTGAAAACGAAAGAGACATTATCACCGCAAATGTTAGATGTTTGGCAATTGACAGCACAAGCACAAAGTGATGTTAGTCAATTACCGTTAGGATTGTTACCATTTACGAAAACAGAAACATTTTTAGCTGATATTGGTGAATTTACTTATCATGTGGCGATACGTGATCTTGACAATGAACCTTTAAGTGAAGAAGAAACAGACCGGCTAACACAACTTTATCAATCTGCTGATGAGATCCGAAAAGAGCTTCGAACAGTTCAACATAAGGTTTTTTCAGATCAACTTAAATGGGTTGAGGTTGAGCTTGCTTTAGCTCGTAATGATCGAGAATCACCGAACCATATCATTGATGGGTTTACCGCGGTCGAAGACTATACATCGGGATTTGACCAAGCTCATTTTGATAATCTAGCTGCAGATTTCCCGTCACAGCAAGAACGGTTTCAATTTGTTGACGGTGATCCAATTAATGAAGAAGAAGTTGAAGAGCTAATTATCGAACAATTTGATTTAACTCCTGATATCGAGTTAGAGTTACAAAAAAGTGGTGAAGGTGCACAATTAAATACATTTAGTGGTTCATTTAGTCATGAAGATCAACATGGCTATATTGAAATAACTGAAACTGGTGGTCATGTTTTATCATATATGATTAACCGTGAGTTAGCTGATGCATCAATCAGTTTACATGATGCCGAACGAGAAGCAGAAAAATTACTGAAGGAACAAGGTTTTGAAGATATTAAACGATTGCGATCAAGTCAATATGATGAGACCGGATTGTTTCAGTTTGCCGTTACAAATGATGACGTTTGGGTTTATCCAGATCAAATTACGGTAAAAGTTGCTTTAGATAATGGAGATATCGTTGGATTTAATGCAACGGATTATTATCGAAATCATCATGAACGAGAATTAAAAGACCCTGAGTTAACCCTCGAAGAAGCGCAAGAATTTGTTAGTTCTTCTTTAAATATAGAGGATCAACATTTAGCGATTATTGAAGATCGGGCAGGCTCGGAAGTATTAACTTATGCGTTTTTTGGAACTTTAAATAATGATACGTATCAAATTTTTATCGATGCAAATACAGGAAATGAAGTGTTTGTTGAACTAAAGCATGATGTTGAATTAAAGTGGGATTAGAAAATTGTTAAAAAAGTATCCTTGAAATATTTGGGATACTTTTTTAATCTAACAAAAATCGAAACTAGTCCTTGCCTTAAAATCGTATTGTTGCAATAATATAAGTAGTTACAATTTAGGGGTGAGTTGACTTATGATTAAAATTGGAACAATACTAACGTTAGAAACAAGTGATGATGACGAAGAGATCAAGCGGTTTAGATGTCGCGTTGTTGAACAAAAGGGCTCTTCTTTATATATTGATTACCCGATCAATACTCAAACAGGCCGGACGGACTTTTTTCCAAAGGGCACTTTTTTATTTGCCTATTTTGTTGGAAGCGATCAATCAATCTATAAATTTTATACGGAAATTATTGATCGTAAAAGAGAAAAAGTTCCGATGTTAATGCTACGCTTTGATCAAAATAAACTGAAAAAAATTCAACGTCGAGAATACGTTCGTGTCGACGCGAGTCTAGATGTCTCAATTTCTGATCCGGAAGGTAAGCTTGAGACATTTACCACGGTGACGAAAGATATTAGTGGTGGTGGACTTGCAGTCGTACTTCCTGAAAATATTGAAATAAAGTCTGGTACGCCATTCGATCTAGTCATTGTTTTAAGAACGAAAGACAAAGATATTGATTACATCTTTACAAGAGCAGAATCGATTCGAATCTTTGAGTTAACTAAAGAAGCAAAACAGTTACTATCAATGAAGTTTGTTGATATTTATGAACAAGATCGACAACACATTATTCAATATTGCTTTGAAACTCAATTAAAAGAACGAAGACAAGCATTAGAAAATAAAAATTAACTATCGATGTTTTTAATGAAGGAGATTAAAAGATGAGTCAAAAAGGAATAGCAATCGCAATTGATGGACCTGCAGCAGCAGGAAAAAGTACCGTCGCAAAAAAAATAGCAACTAAATTAAACTATATATACATAGATACTGGTGCAATGTATCGGGCGCTAACTTTAAAAGCACTAAAATACAATGTCGAAACAGATAATGAATTACAGTTATTTCAGTTATTATTAAAAACAGATATTAAGTTAGAGCAAGCTGAGACGAATCAACGTGTTTTACTTGATAACGAAGACGTAAGTGAAGAAATCAGAAATGAAGCCGTTACTCAAAATGTATCGGAAGTTGCTAAACATCGCTTAATTCGTGAAGAAATGGTCGAGCGCCAAAGGAGTTTTGTCAATGAGACAAATATCGTCATGGATGGACGAGATATTGGTAGTCATGTGATTCCTGATGCTGATGTTAAAATTTTTATGATTGCTTCTGTTGAAGAACGGGCACTTAGACGCTATAAAGAGAATAAACAAAAAGGTTTTCCAGCAGACTTAACACAACTAAAACAAGAGATCGCAGACAGAGATCGTTTCGATATGGAAAGAGAGGTTTCTCCGTTAGTTAAAGCTGATGATGCAATCGAATTAGATACGACTTCATTAAGCATCGATCAAGTTGTCGAAGCAATCTTGCAAATTATTGAGCAAAAAGGAGTGAAATAAATGTCATTTTACCGATTCGCTAGAAACCTTGTTTGGTATTTACTAAAGCCATTTTATCGAATGGAAGTTTTCGGAGCGGAGAATATCCCTAAAGATGGACCTGTTATTATTTGTTCGAATCATATTTCAAATATTGATCCACCAGTTGTCGGTGGTGCTGCAACTAGAGATGTTCATTTTTTAGCAAAAGAAGAATTATTTAAAGGCAAATTTTTTAGGTTTTTTTTCACAAAATTAAATGCTGTCCCGATCAAACGGGGAATGAAAGATCGCCAAGCATTAAGACAAGTACTAACATTATTAAAAGAAGGCAAAGTGATTGGTCTGTTTCCAGAGGGAACGAGAAGTAAAACAGGCAAATTAGGTGAAGGTTTATCGGGAATTGGCTTTTTTGCCCTTCGATCTGATGCAATTGTTGTTCCATGTGTTATAATTGGACCATATAAGGTCGGTCGTAAATTAAAAATTGTTTTTGGTCAATCGGTTGATATGACTTCATTACGTGAAGTCAAGGCTTCAGCAAAAGAAGCAACCGAAAAAATAATGGCTGAAATCGGCAATTTGCAAGAAAAACATACTCAAATATTAGATTAACACTTGACAAAATCGTTCAAATATTAGAACTTAGGAAAAGATAGTTATCTATTAGCGTGGTAAATTGAAGGAGGCAGTTTCTAATGGATGAAATGAATAAGGAAGTAGCTGAATTAAAAGAATTTTATGTGGGGCAAGAGGTAACAGGAAAAGTTGTGAAGGTTGAAGATGACCAGGTTTTAGTTGATATTGGCTGGAAAACTGATGGCATTGTACCACTCAATGAGTTATCGAGTCAGCGAATTGAGCAAGCAAGTGATGTTGTTAATCTTGATGATGAATTCACTTTAAAAATCAAAAAAATCTCAGACGATGAGGTCATCTTATCTAAAAAAGTCGTTGATATTGAAAAAACATGGTCAGACTTAGCGGAAAAATTAGAGTCTGGTGAAGTATTTGATGCGACTGTTAAAGAAATTGTTAAAGGTGGATTAGTTGTTGATGTTGGTTTGCGTGGATTTGTTCCAGCTTCACTAGTCGAAGTTCATTTTGTTGATGATTTTTCTAGTTATTTAGATACTGAATTATCATTAAAGGTTGTTGAACTTGATCGATCAAAAAATCGTGTGATCTTATCACATCGAGCGGTAGTTGAAGAAAAGAATGAACAGCAAAAAGAAGCACGCTTATCAAGTTTAGCTGAAGGCCAAGTTGTTGAAGGAAAAGTAGCTCGAATTACAGACTTTGGTGCATTTATTGATTTAGGTGGTATTGATGGACTTGTCCATATTTCTGAATTAGCTCATGAGCACGTTGAACATGCAAGTGATCTGCTTAAAGAAGGTGAGACAATCAAAGTCAAGGTTCTTTCAGTTGATCAAGAAACAGAAAGAATTTCATTATCAGTTAAGGCAACGTTACCTGGACCATGGGAAAACATTGAAGATAAAATCAAACCTGGTGATGTTGTTAAGGGAACAGTTAAACGTCTAGTTAGCTTTGGGGCATTTGTAGAATTGTTGCCAAGAGTCGAGGGGCTTGTTCACATTTCGCAAATTTCTACAGAACACATTGGCACTCCACAAGAAGTGTTAGAAGTTGAACAAGAAATTGAAGCTAAAGTTTTAGAAGTAAATGAGCAGGAAAAAAGGATTTCATTGAGCATGAGAGAGTTAGAAGTTGAAAAGAATCAACAAGAATTAAAATCTTATGAAAAAGATGAAGATCAAGGATTTTCAATTAGTGATGTGATTGGAGACCAATTAGATCAATTCAAATAATCATTAATTAAGCATGTAGTGGATATTTCACTACATGCTTTTTGTTTAATATTTTTAGAAGGTTGCCATACTGAACTAGTAGATGGAGGGATCAGTATGGTTTTTTATTGGTTAAGTTGGTTGGCAATCGTGTATTTTTCATTAGTTGATTTAAAAATGAATCGAACGAAACGTTTGTTACTTTGGCTTGTTTTAGTTAATATTATTTTTATTAATCAACAACTTGAACTTGGTAGTTATACAGTAACGATACCCTATTTGTATTGCTTGGTTATTTTTTGGGCATTAATTTTGCTTAAAACAATGACTTACTTTAATTATTACTTTCTACTTTGTTTAATTTTGAGTTATAACGGTTTAAAGTATATTTTAATTATCAATCCAATTTGGTTGTTAGTTGATCAGTTTTTGATTATAGCTATACTGTTTGCTACAACCTTAGTGATCTTTATTAGAAATACGCAAGAACGTATTTATTTATTAATGGTCGCCTGTTTAACAGGTGAATGGTTGTACGCTTATAACATGAAAGTATTAAACTGGAGCATCGTATTGGGGGAGTCCGAGTTGTTTACTTCACTCTATATTGCTATTTTTATTTTGTACTTAGTCCAAGCGATTTCTAACAAGTCAACTTCGATTCACATTTAAAATATTGTTTAAAAGAGTAAATTTTGCTAAACTATATTAGTTAGGAACAATTTTATCCTCTATGAGTAAAAATTAAGTTAGTAAATGAGAGAAAGGATGATCCTTTCATGAGAAAAGCTGTCGTAGCAATAGTTGGACGACCAAATGTTGGGAAGTCAACTATATTTAATCGACTAGTCGGTGAAAGAATTTCAATTGTAAATGATACTCCAGGTGTAACGAGAGATCGTGTCTATTCAAAAGTTGAATGGTTAAC
This sequence comes from Amphibacillus indicireducens, assembly GCF_039539605.1. Taxonomy (NCBI): domain Bacteria; kingdom Bacillati; phylum Bacillota; class Bacilli; order Caryophanales; family Bacillaceae; genus Amphibacillus; species Amphibacillus indicireducens. The sequence goes on from NZ_BAABDL010000026.1 coordinate 31,348, forward strand.
GACTGAATTTAATTTAATTGACACAGGAGGGATCGAGTTAGGAAACGAACCACTTCTCGTTCAAATGAGAGAGCAAGCTGATATCGCAATTAATGAAGCGGATGTCATTATTTTCATTGTCAACGGTAGAGATGGGATAACTGCTGCTGATGAAGAAGTAACTAAAATTCTTTATCGGTCAAATAAACCTGTCGTTTTAGCTGTCAATAAGATTGATAACCCAGAAATGCGAGAAGATATTTATGAATTTTATAGTTTAGGTTTTGGCGAACCTTATCCGATTTCAGGAGCGCATGGTCTAGGCCTAGGTGATTTACTAGATCGTGTGGTTGAACTATTTCCAGCTCACGATGGTAAACTTGAAAATGAAGATGCGTTACATTTTAGTGTTATCGGTCGACCGAATGTTGGAAAGTCATCGCTCGTCAACGCTATTTTACAACAAAGTCGAGTAATTGTTAGTGATATTGCTGGTACAACTAGAGACGCTATTGATTCTCCATTTGTATTCGATGGTGAAGATTATGTCATTATCGATACGGCAGGAATGAGAAAACGCGGTAAGATTTATGAGTCAACAGAAAAGTATAGTATTTTGCGTGCACTGAAAGCAATTGATCGGTCAGATGTTGTTCTGATCGTTATTGACGCTTCAACCGGAATTATTGAACAAGATAAGCGAATTGTCGGGCATGCTCACGATGCTGGAAAAGCGATCGTGATCGTCGTAAATAAGTGGGATACAATTGAATCAGATCAAGAAGCAATGAGAAAGTTTGAGGCGGAGATTCGAGCTCATTTCTTATTTTTAGACTATGCACAGATTGTCTTCTTATCTGCCCTAACAAAGAAAAGAATTCACACATTAATGCCGCAAGTTCGTCTAGCTAGCGAAAACTATAGTAAACGAGTTGAAACAAGTGTTTTAAACGATGTGATTATGGATGCGATTGCAGTCAATCCTACACCAACTGTTCGTGGTAAGCGATTGAAAGTATTATACGCGACTCAAGTTGCCGTTAAACCGCCTACCTTTGCGGTATTTGTCAATGATCCTGATTTGATGCACTTTTCATATCGTCGTTTTTTAGAAAACAAAATTAGAGAGGCTTTTGGTTTTGAAGGCACTCCGATAAAAATTCTCGCTAGAAAGCGTGGTTAAGGAGCTGATTAAATGGAAAAAATAGCTGTACTAGGTGCTGGAAGCTGGGGAACGGCTTTAGCTATGGTGTTAAATAGTAATGGTCATGACGTTAGATTGTGGACACATATTGAAAAACATGCAAATGAAATTAATCAGACACGTCGTAATGAAGTCTATTTAAAAGATGTTGTCATTCCTGATCAAATTAAAGCCTATTTTGACTTGAAAGAGGCGATTGACGACGTTTCAACTATTTTATTGGTTTTACCTACTGAGGCGATTCGGATGGTTTGTCAACAGCTTAAAGCAGTGTTAACCGATAAAGTGAGTATCATCCATGGAACAAAGGGGATTGAACCAGAAACATTTAAACGTGTATCTGAAATGATTGAAGAAGAATTGCCTAGAGAGCTTTATGATGAGATAGTTGTCCTGTCAGGTCCGAGCCATGCAGAGGAAGTCAGTCTAGGGCATCCAACAACAGTAACAACGACATCGAAATCTGAACAAGCTGCGCTACATGCACAGGGTTTGTTTATGAATGATCGGTTTAGAGTTTATACAAGCACTGATTTAATTGGTGTTGAATTAGGTGGAGCATTAAAGAATATCATTGCTTTAGGTGCTGGAATTTCTGATGGTCTTGGTTTTGGTGACAATGCTAAAGCAGCTCTTGTCACAAGGGGATTAGCTGAAATGGCTCGATTAGGTACAGCTATGGGAGCTGATCCATTGACTTTTATTGGTTTGACTGGGATCGGCGATTTAATCGTAACCTCGACTAGTCGCCACAGTAGAAACTGGAATGCAGGTAATTTGTTAGCTCAAGGTTTTTCATTAGATGAAGTATTAGCTAAAATGAACATGGTTGTTGAAGGGGTAAGAACAGCAAAAGCAGCTTATCAATTGGGGAAAGCAAAAGGTATCGTCATGCCGATCACTTTCGGTATTTATAAAATATTATTCGAAGATGCTGACCCTCGAGAAATTGTTGAACAATTAATGACGCGTTCGAAACGAAATGAAGTTGATGAAGTTCATACGTTATTGAAACAATATTATCGCCAAGATTAATGATGAACATCACCAACTCTCCTTGCATATAGTATCGTAAAATGTTAAGCAAGGAGGAAGTTAGGTGAGTGACAAACAGTCGAATATTTTTAGCCAAATTAAAAATAAAACGAATATAAACCCCAATGACATTTTTAAAGTTGCCAATTCAGTTCAAAATGCTGATTTTTCTGATGAAGCAACAGTTAGAGATCTTGTTAATAAGTTGAGTCAAATGGCGAACAAGCCAATTTCAAAAGAGAAAGAAGATAAACTTGTTCAAGCAATTACTCAAAATAAAATTCCTAAAGATATGAATACACTAGGGCAATCATTTAAAAAGTAGTTAAAGTTGGGTGTTTGTTTATACATCAATTACGCCACCGCATAAACTATTATGCACAAGTACTCACTTTAAGGTTGCTTTTGGGTATTAATCTGAGTCAAGCCGAGTTAGAAAGCCCCTCTAACTCGGCTCTATTTGTATGTCTATATTAAAGTTGTTTTTGAATAGTGAATTAAATACATTAAACCCAATCTGGTGCATATATATTGAACAATTAAGTAAATCTAATTTTCATAGAAAGAATCGTCAATCATCTGTCATATTCTATTGGGACAACATCATAGAATCATAGTGTCAGAAGAAGCGCACGTTGCTGTGTCGAAGGAGATCGGGAGGGGATTTTGTGGAAAATGTAGATTTAATTAAAGATATTTCAAAACGCACGAATGGTGATATCTACCTTGGTGTAGTTGGTGCAGTTCGAACGGGTAAATCAACCTTCATAAAGAAATTCATGGAGAATGTTGTCATTCCTAACATGGAGGATGAACAAGAGCGTGTTCGAACTCAAGACGAGCTACCCCAAAGTTCAGCAGGTCGGACAATAATGACAACTGAACCAAAATTTGTTCCAAATCAAGCGGTACAATTAGAAGTTGATGAAGGACTGTTTGTCAATGTCAGATTAGTTGATTGTGTTGGTTACACAATAGAAAGTGCACAAGGATTTGAGGATGAAAATGGTCCGAGAATGATCCATACACCATGGTATGAAGAGCCAATTCCTTTTAATGAAGCTGCCGAGATTGGTACTCGAAAAGTCATTCAAGAGCACTCAACAATAGGTGTTGTCGTAACTAGCGACGGTACAATTGGAGATATTCCACGTGCAGATTATCTTGATGCAGAAGCTCGAATTGTTGATGAGTTAAAAGAAGTTGGTAAACCTTTTATTATGATTTTAAATTCAACAAAGCCTTACCACCAAGAAACTGAACTTTTGCGTCAAGAATTAAATGAAGCATATGACATTCCAGTACTAGCAATGAGTGCAGAAAATATGAATGAAGAAGATGCATATAATGCACTTAGAGAAGCGCTATACGAGTTCCCTGTACTTGAGGTCAATGTTAATTTACCAAGTTGGGTGATGGTATTAGCGGAAGATCATTGGCTGAAAGTCAGCTATCAAGAAGCAATTCAGGAAACAGTCAAAGACATTAGGCGTTTACGAGATGTCGATCGAATTATCGGCCATTTTAGCGCATATGAATTTATTGAAACAGCAAAAATTCATGGTGTTGATATGGGTGAGGGAATGGCAGAAATTGATTTAGATGCACCGAATCATTTATATGATCAAGTATTAAAAGAAATAGTTGGTGAAGAAATAACAGGTAAAGATCATTTATTACGGTTAATGCAAGACTTTTCTAAAGCCAAAAGAGAATACGATCAAATATCAGATGCACTTGCAATGGTGAAACAAACAGGTTATGGCGTAGCGTCACCGTCAGTCAATGATATGAAGTTAGAAGAGCCAGAGATCATTCGCCATGGTTCACGCTATGGCGTTCGTTTAAAAGCAATCGCTCCATCGATTCATATGATAAAGGTCGAAGTTGAATCAGAGTTCTCACCGATTATTGGTACTGAAAAACAAAGTGAAGAGTTAGTTCGCTACTTAATGCAAGACTTTGAAGATGATCCATTATCAATTTGGCAGTCTGATATTTTTGGTCGTTCGCTAAGCTCAATCGTTCGCGAAGGCATTCAAGGAAAATTAACATTAATGCCAGAGAATGTCCGCCATAAATTAAAAGATACGTTAGAAAAAATAATTAATGAAGGTTCTGGCGGCATGATCGCCATTATCCTATAACGACTTGATCCTCAAGTCGTTTTATTTTTTGCTTAATCCGATCTAGTTAGATAGGGATAAGTGACTATTTTTACTGATAAATTGTCGAATAATGAGTATCTTTAGCAAAAGGTGCTTTGAAATGTTGTTTTTTTTATTCCAAATGTTGCTTTATTAAGATGGCTGTGTTAAGATTTAACTGGTTAAAGCTTGTCATAGCAACCTTCATAGTTCATCAATTCAAATTTTATTTGAATTTTTTATCACTAATTTCAACAAATATTATTTATCTTGTATTTTTTGTTGAAATTATGGGAAAAGTCGTATAATATAGGCTTTGTCATCAATTAATTTGGTGATCAGAAGTATAGAATTATAAGATTTGGTGAACAAATGGAATAAAACCGTTTAAATTCTTATGCTTCATGAATTTAAATTACGGAGGAGGTGAATATCATGAACAAGACAGATTTAGTTAATGCTGTAGCTGAAAAGAGTGAGCTTTCTAAAAAGGATGCTGCAAAAGCTGTTGATGCAGTTTTAGAATCTATCATGGATTCACTTAAAAACGGTGAAAAAGTACAACTAATTGGTTTTGGTAACTTCGAAGTACGTGATCGTGCTGCTCGTAAAGGCCGTAACCCACAAACTGGTGCTGAGATTCAAATCCCAGCAAGTAAAGTACCTGCTTTCAAACCAGGTAAAGCCCTTAAAGATATCGTAAAATAATATTTACATAGGGCAAAAGAGGGTGCATACTATGCACCCTCTTTTAGTTGTGTGCCCAGCATGGGTGCAGACTCTAGGGTGAAAGTCCCGAACAGTGAAGGCAGTAGTAGCTGTAG